>JBBQRM010000077.1:0-9935 GCA_038214855.1 Rhodobacterales bacterium
GTCGAGATCGGCGACGGCCAGCGGCTCGATGCCGGATTGCGCGCCGACCGCGACGAGCTCGTGTCGGTGCTGCGCGCGCAGGCGATGGCGGCGGTGGTCGCCGGCGGCGCCTTCGCCGGCGACATCGACGCGCAGCGCACGATCCTGGGCGAGGCCGGGCAGCAGAAGCTCGCGGCCAAGGAGGGCGTGCTCGCCCTGCGCTCCGAGCTGGGTGCGCGGCAGTTCGCGCTCGAGACCGCGCGCGCCGAGCGGGTGGGCGAGCGCGACACGCGCGAGATCGCCCGCGGCAAGATCGTCGCCACCGATCCGCTGGAAGCCGCCTCGACCTATCAGGCGCTGCAGGTCCAGCTCGAGACGATCTTCACCGTGACCTCGCGGCTGACGACGCTGCGTTTCTCCAACTTCATGCGTTGAGGTCCCTCACGTGCGATCCCCTCTGAGCTTTCTCGTCGCGATCCTGGCGCTTCTGGCAATCGGGCTCCCCACGCCCGTGGCCGCGTCGCCGGCGCGCATCAAGGACCTCGTCGAAGTCGATGGTGTCCGCGGCAACGACCTGCTCGGCTACGGGCTGGTGGTCGGTCTCAACAACACCGGCGACAGCCTGCGCAACTCGCCCTTTACCGAGGATGCGATCGTCAACCTGCTCGAGCGGCTGGGCGTCAACGTCACCGGCGAACAGATCCGGGCGCGCAACGTCGCGGCGGTGCTGGTGACCGGCGCGCTGCCGCCCTTCGCGCGCGCGGGCAGCCAGATCGACGTGACGGTCTCGGCGATCGGCGACGCGCGCAGCCTGATGGGCGGCACGCTGGTGATGACGCCGCTCAACGCCGCGGACGGGCAGATCTACGCGGTGGCGCAGGGCTCGATCATCGCCGGCGGCGTCGTCGCGGAAGGCGAGGCCGCGACGGTGACGCAGGGCGTGCCGACCGCGGGGATCATTCCGTCGGGCGCGCGGGTCGAGCGCGAGGTCGCCTTCGACTTCGACGCGGTGCGCGAGATGCGGTTGGCGCTGCGCAACCCCGACTTCACCACCGCGGCGCGGATCGAGGCGGCGATCAACACCAGCATCGGTGCGCCGATCGCCCAGATGCTCGACAGCGGCACGGTGCGGCTCGATCTGGCGAGTGCCGGCATCGACACGCCCGCCCGCCTGATGGCCAATATCGAGAACATCGAGGTGCTTACCTCGACCAAGGCGCGCGTGGTCGTCGATCAGCGCTCGGGCACGATCATCCTCGGCTCGGACGTGCGCATCAGCCGGGTGGCGGTGACGCAAGGCAACCTGACGCTTCGTGTCGAGGAGGCGCCGCTCGTGGTCCAGCCCAACCCCTTCGGCGCGGGCGAGACCATCGTGATCCCGCGGACCGACGCGCAGATCCAGGAGGACCCGGGGACCGGGCTCGCGATCGTTGAGAACTCGGTGTCGCTGCCCGAGGTGGTCGCGGGGCTGAACGCGCTCGGGGTCTCGTCGAACGACATGATCGACATCCTGAAGTCGATCAAGGCCGCGGGTGCGCTGCACGCGGAGTTCATCGTCCAGTAGCGTCCGGCGAGGGCCGGGGAACGGCGGGTCGCGCCGGCTCCGGCCCTCCGGCTCATCCGGCCCCCACCTCCACCGGCTCGAGCAGCATCTGCCCGCCGCGCAGGCCGAGGTCCCAGCCCTGGACCGGCGCCATCCGCGCGCGGGTGCGGATCAGCCGCCAGCGCGGGCGCTCGTCCAGCGCCCAGCCGGAGATCGGCGCCATCTGCCAGCGGGTCTCGACCCCCGGCGCGCCGCCGCGCTCGGGCGTCAGCAACAGCGCCACCGGCGCCTCGGCGCGGGTGGCGCCTTCCTCGGCCGCCAGATGCAACCGCCTGACCGGGGTGAGGCCGGGAGGGGCCGCCAGTTCCACCACCACCAGCGGCACGAGCCCGGTGCGCAGCGCCTCCTCCGCCGCCCAGAGCAGCTCGGCCGCGGTGCGCGCCCGCCCCAGGATCAACCGCCCGGGATCGAGGTGGCGCCGCACGCCGTCGCCGTTCAGCCGCTCCACCGCCCAGGCCGGATGCAGCCACAGGATCGGCCCCGCGAGCCGCGCCCCGACCAGAAGCGCGAAGAGATGCCGCGACGCCCCCGAAGCCTCGTGCGCCCGCCCCCGCGCCAGCGCGAGGCCGGGGGCGAGGATCAGCGGCGCGGCGGCGGATGCGTCGGGCGTGAGCAGCATCGGAGACACCGGTTTGTTCTCCCAATGTTCTCATTGCTGGCCGAAAAAGGCAAGCGTGTGTTGGCGCGCCTATTCGGCGGCGGCCACGTCGAGGTCGAAGGCCGCGGCCATCAGCGTGCGGGTGTAGTCCGTACGCGGCGCGTCGTAGACGGCGTCGCTGGAGCCGGCCTCGACCACGTCGCCGTTCTGCATCACCACGACCGAATGCGCGAGCGCCCGGACCACCCGCAGGTCGTGGCTGATGAAGATATAGGCGAGCCCGTATTTCGCCTGGAGGGCGCGCAGGAGCTCGACGATCTGTACCTGGACGGTCATGTCGAGCGCCGAGGTCGGCTCGTCGAGCACCACGAGCCTGGGCTGGAGGATCATCGCGCGGGCGATGGCGATGCGCTGGCGCTGTCCGCCGGAGAACTCGTGCGGATAGCGGTCGCGGGTCTCGGGGTCGAGGCCGACCTCGCGCAGGATCGCCGCGACCCGTGCGTCCTTGTCGCCCTCGTGGCCGTGCACGGTCAGGCCCTCGGCCACGATCTGCTCGATGGACATGCGGGGCGACAGCGAGCCGTAGGGATCCTGGAACACCATCTGCATGTCGTGGCGCAGGCGGCGCAGCTCGCGGTTCCTCCAGCCCTGGATGTCTCGGCCGAGGAACACGATCCGCCCCTCGGACGAGATCAGCCGCATGATCGCGAGCGCGAGCGTGGTCTTGCCAGAGCCGCTCTCGCCGACGACGCCGAGCGTCTCGCCGGCGCGGATGGCGACGGAGGCGTCGTTCACCGCCTTGATGTGGCCCACGGTGCGGCGCAGCAGTCCACGCTTGATCGGGAACCAGACGCGCAGGCCTTCGGTCTCGACGATGGTCTGCGCACCCTGTGGCACCGGATCGGGCCGGCCGGTCGGCTCGGCGCCGAGCAGCATCCGCGTGTAGGGGTGCCCGGGACGCGCGAAAATCTCGGGCGTGGGGCCGGTCTCGACGATCTCGCCGCCCTGCATCACCGCCACCCGGTCGGCGATCCGGCGCACGATGCCGAGGTCGTGGGTGATGAACAGCATCCCCATGCCCTGGGCCTTCTGCATCTCGGCGAGCAGCGTCAGGATCTGGGCCTGGATCGTCACGTCGAGGGCGGTCGTCGGCTCGTCGGCGATCAGCACGTCGGGGCCGTTCGCGAGCGCCATGGCGATCATCACCCGCTGGCGCTGGCCGCCCGACAGCTGGTGCGGATAGGCGCCGAGCCGGCCCTGGGGCTCGCGGATGCCGACCTGGGTCATCAGCTCGAGGATGCGCGCGCGCGCCCGCGCGCCGCTCATCCCCTGGTGCAGCGCCAGGCTCTCAGCGAGCTGGCGCTCGATCGTGTGCAGCGGGTTGAGGCTGGTCATCGGCTCCTGGAAGATGAAGCTGATGTCGTTGCCGCGCACGCCGCGCAGAATGCGCTCGGGCGCGCGGGTGAGTTCGGTGCCGCGGTAGGTGACGGTGCCTTCGATCTCGGCATTCTCCGGCAGCAGGCGCACCGTCGCGAGCGCGGTGACCGACTTGCCCGACCCGCTCTCGCCGACGATGGCGAGCGTCTCGCCGGCATGCAGGTCGAAGCTGACGCCGCGCACCGCCTCGATGCGGACGCCGCCCTGGCGGAAGGCGATGGTCAGATCGCGAACGCTGAGCACCGGCTCCGTCATCGGAAGGTCTTGCGCGGGTCGAAGGCGTCGCGCACGCCCTCGAAGATGAAGACGAGCAGCGACAGCATCGTGGCGAAGGTGAAGAAGGCGGTGAAGCCGAGCCAGGGCGCGTTCAGCCGGTTCTTGCCCTGCAGCGCGAGCTCGCCGAGCGACGGATACGAGGGCGGCAGGCCGAGACCGAGGAAGTCGAGTGCTGCCAGCCCGCCGATGGCCCCCGTGATGATGAACGGCATCAGCGTCAGCGTCGCCACCATCGCGTTCGGCAGCAGGTGGCGGAACATGATCGTGGCGTCGCCCACGCCGAGCGCGCGGGCGGCGCGCACGTATTCGAAGTTGCGCGCGCGCAGGAATTCGGCACGCACCACCCCCACCAGCGAGGTCCAGGAAAAGAAGGCGATCAGCAGCGTCAAGAGCCAGAAGTTCATCGTGAAGATCGCGCTCAGGATGATGATGATGTAGAGGCTCGGCATGTTCACCCAGATCTCGACGATCCGCTGGAAGGTAAGGTCGATCCAGCCGCCGAAATAGCCCTGGACCGCGCCGGCGACGATGCCGATCAGCGACGAGATCACCGCGACCACCAGCGCGAACAGCACCGAGATGCGAAAGCCGTAGATCACGCGGGCGACGACGTCGCGGGTCTGGTCGTCGGTGCCGAGCCAGTGGTTGGCGTCGGGCGGCGAGGGGGCGGTGGCCACGTCGCGGTTGATCGTGTTGTAGCTGTAGCGCACCGGCGGCCACAGCATCCAACCCGGCGCCTCGAGGGGATCGCCGCCGACGCTTCCGGTCTCCGCCTGCTCCAGCGTGCCTTCGGGATCGTCGAGACAGGCCTCGAGCCCGCTGGTTGCGATCAGGCAGCGCACCTCGGGCGCGGCATATTCGGCCTCGAACGGGAACTCGCCGCCGAAATCGGCCTCCGAGTAGAAGTCGAAGATCGGCGCGTAGAACTCGCCCTGGAACTTCACCAGCAGCGGCTTGTCGTTGGCCACGAATTCAGCGAAGAGCGTGACGAGAAAGATCGCGAGGAAGAGCCACAGCGCCCAGAACGCCCGCCGGTTCGCCCGGAAGTTCGCGAGGCGGCGGCGCTGGAGAGCGTTGAGGCGCATCACCTTCCGCACGGCTGGATGGCGCGCCTCACGTCTCGCGGCTCTCGAAGTCGATGCGCGGATCGACCCAGACATACATCAGGTCGGAGACCAGCCCCACCACCAGCCCCATCAGCCCGAAGACGTAGAGCGTCCCGAACACCACCGGATAGTCGCGCTGGATGGCACTCTCGTAGGCGAGCCGCCCCAGCCCGTCGAGCGAGAAGATCGTCTCGATGATGAGGCTGCCGCCGAAGAACACCGAGATGAACACCGCCGGAAACCCCGCGATGATGATCAGCATCGCATTCCGGAACACGTGGCCGTAGAGCACCCGCCGCTCGGCGAGGCCCTTGGCCCGCGCGGTGACGACATACTGCTTCTTGATCTCGTCGAGAAAGGAATTCTTGGTCAGGAGCGTCATCGTGGCGAAGGCGCCGATGGTCGAGGCGAGCACCGGCAGCGCGATGTGCCACAGGTAGTCGCCGATCTGGCCGATCAGGCTCAGATCGGCGAAATTGTCCGAGGTAAGCCCGCGCAGCGGAAAGATCCGCCAGTACGACCCGCCCGCGAACAGCACCAGCAGCATGATCGCGAACAGAAAGCTCGGGATCGCATAGGCGACGATGATCACCCCGCTCGTCCAGGTGTCGAAGGACGTGCCGTCGCGGGTCGCCTTGGCGATGCCGAGCGGGATCGAGATCGCATAGGCCAGCACGGTCGACCACAGCCCCAGCGAGATCGACACCGGCATCTTCTCCAGCACGAGGTCGACCACCGAGATCGAGCGGAAATAGCTCTCGCCGAAGTCGAAGGTGAGGTAGTTGCCGAGCATCAGCACGAAGCGCTGGAGCGGCGGCTTGTCGAAGCCGAACTGCCGCTCCAGCTCGGCGATGAACTCCGGCGGCAGCCCCTGCGCGCCGCGGTACTCGCTGGACGCGCCGCCGGTGACACCGCCGCCTCCGCCGCCGCCGGCGATGCGGTCGAGCGAGCTCGTCTCCTGCTGCAGCTCCGCCAGCACCTGCTCGATCGGCCCGCCCGGCATGAACTGGACGAGGATGAAGTTGATGAGCAGGATGCCGAACAGCGTCGGGACGATGAGCGCGAGCCGGCGGAGGACATAGGCGCCCATTCTAGCGGATGATCCCGTCCGCCTTCAGTTCCTGGTAACGTGCCTCGTCCGCCCACCAGATGCTCGTCGCGCCGATCCCGTAATCCGGCAGCGGCTCGGGGTGCCGGTAATAGTCGAAATAGGCGATCCAGCTCTCGGGACGCACCCAGTAGGGCACCCGCAGATGCATCGCGCGCAGAACCCGGTCGAGTGCGCGCACCCGCACGTTCAGCTCCTCGCGGCTCTCGGCGGTCTCGATCTGGGCGATGAGCTTGTCGATCGCGGGGTTCGCGACGCCCGAGACGTTGAGCGATCCGCCGGTGTTGGCGTAGTCGGTGCCGAAGGCGTCGCGCAGCTCGTTGCCCGGCGTCTCGCTCATCGGGATGAAGACGTGCACCGCGTCGAAGTCGAAGGTCTCCGCCCGCTCGCGCCATTGGGCGCTGTCCACGAAGCGCAGGCTCGCGTCGATGCCGATGCCCTTCAGCGCCTGGGCGAAGGGCGACAGGTACTGCTCGGCGTCGGGGCTCGCATACATCATCTCCAGCCGCAGCTGCTCGCCGTCCGGGCCGACCAGCCGGCCGCCCTGCTGCTCGAACCCCGCCTCGCGCAGCAGGCCCGTGGCCCGGCGCAGCCGCGCGCGGTCCCGCTCGCTGGCGTTCTCGCCGGTGTAGGGCAACGCCGCCTGGTCCGCGAGGATGTCGCCGATCCCCTCGGGCAGCTCGCCCGTGATCGGCTCGAGGATCGCGCGCTCCTCGGGCGACGGCGGGCCCTCCGCGCGCATGTCGCTGCGCTCCCAGTAGCTCGACGCGCGCTTCTCGACGCCGTGGAACAGCGTCGCGTTGATCCATTCGAAGTTGAACATCACCTGGATCGCCTCGCGAACCCTCGGATCCTGCCAGGTCTCGCGGCGCAGGTTGAAGAACAGGCCGCCGGCATTTGGCACCGTCAGCGCCGGGACCTCCTCGGTGACGACATAGCCGCGCTGGGCGGCCGGGAAGTCGTAGCCCGTCAGCCAGCGGTCGGCGTTCACCTCGCTGCGGAACGTGTATTCGCCGGCCTTGAACGCCTCGAAGGCGCTCGACTGGTCGGCGTAATAGTCGATGCGGATACGGTCGAAGTTGTTCTGCCCGACATTGACCGGCAGGTCCTTCGCCCAATAATCCTCGTCGCGCTTGTAGACGACGGTGCGGCCCGGCTCCGCCCGCTCGACCTGATAGGGGCCCGAGCCCAGCGGCGGGTCCATCGAGCTCTGCGAGAAGTCGCGGTCGGCGTAATAGGCCTTCGAGAAGATCGACGTCCCCGCCACCAGCGGCAGCAGGTCGCGCACCGCGGCCCCCTCGGCGAAGCTGAACTTCACCTCGTGCGGCCCCAGCGCCTCGACCTTCTCGATGTCGCCGAAATAGGCGCGATAGCGCAGCTGTCCCTTGTTCTGCATCGCGTCTAAGGTGAAGACCACGTCCTCCGCCGTCAGGGCCGAGCCGTCGGAGAAGCGCGCCTCGGGCCGCATCTCGAAGCTGACCCAGCTCTTGTCTTCCGGATAGGTCACGCTCTCGGCGATCAGCCCGTAATACTCGCCCAGCGTGTCGAGCGAGCCCACCATCAGACTGTCGAACACGCCCCAGGCCCCGGAATCGGCGTTGCCCTTCTCGGTGAAGGGGGTGAGCGAGTCGAAGCTGCCGAGGTCCCAGGTGTGATGGACGCCGCCCTTCGGCGCATCCGGGTTCACGTAGTCGAAGCGCTCGAAATCCGGCCCGTACTTCAGATCGCCGAAGATCGAGATCCCGTGGCTGGTGATGAGCTCGCCCTCGCCCGCCTCCTGCGCGAGCGCGCCGCCCCCCAGCGCCAGCCCGATTGCCAGGATGCCCCAGCGGGCGAAGGCGGCGGGGGAAAAGCGGCGGGAATGGATCATCGCGGCGTCCTCAACGAGCTGGCGTCGGAGAGCGTCACTCTACTGTCGCCGGAGCGGGCGTAAAGCGGCTTTGCCCCTGGGGCGACACAGGTTTTCGTGAGGCTCCGGCAGAGTGCATCCCGATCAGTCCGGCGGGCTCCGCGGGACGGCCGGGTCCGCCCACGCACCGGCGCATCGGCGACGCCGCGAGCCGCGAAACCCTTTCCAGGTGGTTAACGGTAGGGAAAATCTTCTGCAGAATCAGACGGTTGCTCGATTGCTCAACCGTGAGCACAGGCGCTCCGCTCAGTTGCCGGCGCTCTCGATATAGGCGATGACATCCGCCCGGTCCTCGGGCTTCGAGAGGCCGGCGAAGGACATCTTGGTGCCCGGCGCGTATCCCTTGGGATCGGCGAGAAAGGCGCTCAGCTCGTTCACGTCCCAGGTGCCGTCGAGCCCGGCGAGCGTATCGGAATAGCTGAATCCATCGACCGCGGCGATGTCGCGGTCCACGACCCCGTCCAGATGCGGCCCGACCGCGTTGCTGCCGTCGAGCTTGTGACAGGCGGCGCAGCGCTTGAAGACGCCTTCGCCGGCACCCGCGTCGGCCTCGGCCATCAGCGTCGCCATATCCACTTCTTCCACGGGGGCGGCGTCGGGATCGACCTCGGCCGCCGGCTCCTCGACCTCGATCGCGTAGGCGACGTCCTCGCTCTCGGTGTGGTAGATCTCCTCCGCGACGAAGCCGAGCAGCAGGAACACCAGCAGGCTCCCGCAGATCGCCCCGACGAACTTGGTGATCTCCATCGTGTCCATGGTGTTTCCGACCCGTTCCTGCGCGCGGGAGGCAGGCCTGCCTCCGGATGGCGCACTTCTAGCCGCATCGCGCGATCCTGTGCAAGGGTGGGCGGGCGCGGCGAAACGCCCGCCCCGGGCTTTCGCAGCTCCGGGGTTTCTGCCAGTCTCGCGCTCCTTTTCCCGTGCCGATTCCCTGGCGAGGCTCGACGCATGTCCGAACGCTCCGCCACCATCGCCTTCCAGGGCATGCTCGGCGCCTACTCGCACCAGGCCTGCGCCGAGGCGCATCCCGACATGCACCCGCTGCCCTGCGCGACCTTCGAGGCGGCGATCGCCGCGGTGCGCACCGGCGAGGCGGATCTCGCGATGCTGCCGGTCGAGAACTCCACTTACGGGCGGGTCGCCGACATCCACCACCTCCTGCCCGACAGCGGGCTGCACATCGTCGGCGAGCATTTCCTGCGGGTCCACATCAACCTGCTCGGCGTGCCCGGCACGCCGCTTTCGGCCGTGCGCCGGGCGATGAGCCACACGGTGCTGCTCGGCCAGTGCCGCGGCTTCCTGCGCGAGCACGCCATCGCGCCCGAGCCCGGCGCCGACACCGCCGGATCGGCGGCGCAGGTGGCCAAATGCGCGGAGCCGGCGCTGGCGGCGCTCGCCTCGGAGCTCGCGGGCGAAATCTACGGGCTCGAGGTGCTCGCCCGCCACATC
Source organism: Rhodobacterales bacterium (assembly GCA_038214855.1). Taxonomy (GTDB): domain Bacteria; phylum Pseudomonadota; class Alphaproteobacteria; order Rhodobacterales; family Rhodobacteraceae; genus Amaricoccus. Next base: position 9,466 of record JBBQRM010000077.1, read on the forward strand.
GAGGACCAGTCCAACAACACCACGCGCTTTCTCGCGATGTCCGCCGAGGCCGAGCAGGCCCCGCCCGGTGACGCGCTGACGAGCTTCGTCTTCCGGGTCCGCAACATCCCCGCCGCGCTCTACAAGGCGATGGGCGGGTTCGCCACCAACGGCGTCAACATGATCAAGCTCGAGAGCTACATGATCGACGGCCAGTTCACCGCGACCCAGTTCTATGCCGACATCGAGGGCCATCCCGACGAGCCGGCGGTCGCCCGCGCGCTCGACGAGCTCGGCTATTTCACCACGAAGCTCCAGATCCTCGGCGTCTATCCCGCCGCCCCCTTCCGCCGCTCGCAGACCCCGCGCGTCTGACACCGGCTCCGGTTGCCCCGCACGGACACACGCCTCGCCCTGCGGTCCCGCCCGGCTCGCTATCCTGAGCGGACATTGACTCTTTGACTCTGCTGCTACGCGCTGCTTTTTTTCAC
>JBBQRM010000078.1:0-9922 GCA_038214855.1 Rhodobacterales bacterium
GGGCCGGCCAAATTCCGCGCCGGGACCGACTTGTATTTCGAGCGCCACGACGGCCAGGCCTGCACCATCGAGGACTGGCTCGCCGTGTTCGGGGACGCCTCCGGCCGCGACCTCGGCCAGTTCAAGCGCTGGTATTCCCAGGCGGGCACGCCGCGGCTCGGCGTGGCCGAGGCCTGGGACGGTCAGCGCTACACCCTCACCCTCACCCAGCAGACGCCGCCGACGCCGGGTCAGCCCACGAAACTGCCGCTGGTGGTCCCGGTCGCCTACGCTTTGCTCGACGCCGAGGGTGCCGCGATGGCCGAGGGCGTGCTCGAGCTGACCGAGGCTTCGCAAGACTGGCACTGGGACCTTCCCGCCCGCCCGGTGCCGTCGCTGCTGCGGGGCTTTTCGGCGCCGGTGATCCTGGAGCGCCCGAGTGGCGCCGAAGAGCGCGCCTTCCTGCTCGCCCACGACCGCGACCCCTTCAACAGGTGGGAGGCCGGCCGTGCGCAGGCGCTGGCCTCGATCACCCGCCTCGCCAGCACGCCGCAGGCGGCGGTGGACCCGGAATACCCGGCGGCGCTCGCCGCGGTCGCGGCCGACACGGGCCTCGACCCCGCCTTCACGGCGCTGGTCCTGGGCCTTCCGGGCGAGGAGGAGGTGATCGCCCACATGGCCGCCGCCGGCCTGACGCCGGACCCCGATGCCGTCCATGCGGCGCGCCGGTCCCTTGAGGCGCGTGTCGCCGCGCATCTCCAGCCGCAGCTCGAAGGGCTCTATGCCGCCAACGCGGTTCCCGGCCCCTACAGCCCCGACGCGGCCGCGGCGGGGCACCGAGCACTCCGGGCTCGGGCACTGGCGCTGATCACGGCCCTCGACCCCCAGGCCGCGCTGGCGCGGGCGCAGTTCGACGGCGCCGACAACATGACCGAACGGATGATCGCGCTCGGCCTCCTTGTCGCCCGCGACCAAGCCGAGACGGCGCTGGCCGGGTTCTACGCGCGCTGGCGCACCGACCGGCTGGTGATCGACAAGTGGTTCGCGGTCCAGGCGAGCCGGGTGCCTCCCGAGCAAGCGGTCGCGACGGTGACGGCGCTGACCGGCCACCCGGACTTCGACTGGAGGAACCCCAACCGGCTGCGCGCGTTGATCGGCGCGTTCGCGACCGGCAATCCGGCCGGATTCCATCGCGCCGACGGTTCGGGTTACCGCCTGCTGGTCGACTGGCTGATCCGCCTCGACCCGGTCAATCCGCAGACGACGGCGCGCCTTGCGGCCTCGCTGGGGAACTGGCGAATGTTCGATGAGGACAGACAGGCGCGGCTCGGCGCGGAACTGGAGCGGCTGGCGGCACAGCCGGACCTGTCGCGCGACACGTCCGAGATCGTCGGCAGGTTGTTGCGCGCCGACGAGGCATGAGGCGGGGGACGGTTGTCATGGCTTCGTCAAGCTGTGACGATAGGGAGACGCCATGAGACAGATCATCGACCAACTGATCGAGGAACGCGCTCCCTGGCTCAAGCGCCAGGGCTCGGGCGTCCGGGCGGTGCGCCGGCTCCTGCATGTCGTGCTGCAATACGACACCACGATAAAGATCGCCGAGACGCTGGAGCCGATGCCGGCCGACGCGCTGATGCAGGCGATGGCCGACCGGATCGCGCTCCATGTCGAGGCCTCGGGGCTCGACAACGTACCCCAGAGCGGTCCGGTGCTGGTGATCTGCAACCATCCGACCGGGATCGCCGACGGCATCGTGCTCTATTCGGTGCTCGCCCAGGTGCGCCCCGATCTTTTCTTCTTCGCCAACAGCGACGCGATCCGGGTGATGCCGCAGCTCGCCGACATGATCGCGCCGGTCGAATGGCGCCCGGAGAAGCGCACCCACAAGCAGAACCGCGAGACGATGGCCTATGCGCACGAGGCCTTCGGCGCCGGGCGGATGGGGGTGCTGTTCCCGGCGGGCCGGCTCGCCAAGCGCCGCTGGTGGTCGCTGCACGAGCGGCCTTGGATGGCCTCGGGCGCGATGATGGCGCGCAAGTTCAACCTGCCGGTCGTGCCGATGCATATCACCGCGCGGAATTCGGCGCTGTTCTATCTGTTCGACAAGCTGCACCCGACGCTGCGGGACATCACGCTGTTCCACGAGGTGCTGAACAAGTCGCACCAGCCCTACCGGCTGACGCTGGGGCGGCCGATCGACCCCGCGACCCTGCCCTCGGGCTCGGCGGAGGCGATCGAGGTGCTGCGGGCGCGGACGCTGGAGCTGGGCGGAGAGAAGCCGCAGACGCTGCTGACGGCGCCGCGGATCAGCCACGGCCAGCGCTTCGCCTATTCGCGGCGGACGGCCTGAGCGGTGTGAAAGAAAACGCCTTTCACTGTGAAAGACGGCAACAGTCCTTGATTTTCTTGGACAAAATCCAGTCAATTTACCTGATCTCAACGAGTGTTAACGCGGGCTCTCTGGCGCGGGGCACCCTTGCCCGCCGCGCGGGGCGCGGGTAAGAGGAGCCTCTGTCGGACCGGACGGAGCCCCATGGCCGAACTCGCCTACACCGAACCCGAGCCCCGCATCCTCGCGGGCGACAACGGCGATTGGGAGATGGTGATCGGGCTCGAGGTCCATGCGCAGGTCACGTCGAAGGCCAAGCTCTTCTCCGGCGCTTCGACGGCATTCGGCGCCGAGCCCAACACCAACGTCAGCCTGGTGGACGCGGCGATGCCGGGGATGCTGCCGGTAGTCAACGGCTTCTGCCTCGAGCAGGCGGTGCGCACCGGGCTGGGGCTCCGCGCTGCGATCAACCGGGTGTCGCGGTTCGACCGCAAGAACTACTTCTACCCCGACCTGCCGCAGGGCTATCAGATCAGCCAGCTCTATCAGCCGATCGTCGGCGAGGGCGAGGTGCTGGTCGATCTCGGGCCGGGCGTGGCGCGCCGCGTGCGCATCGAGCGCATCCATCTGGAGCAGGACGCGGGCAAGTCGATCCACGACCTCGACCCGCGGCTCAGCTACGTCGATCTCAACCGCACCGGGGTCGCGCTGATGGAGATCGTCTCGCGCCCCGACATCCGCGGCCCCGAGGAGGCGGCGGAATACGTCCGCAAGCTGCGCCAGATCCTGCGCTATCTCGGCACCTGCGACGGCAACATGCAGGAGGGGTCCCTGCGCGCCGACGTGAACGTCAGCGTGCGCCCGAAGGGGTCGGACAAGCTGGGGACGCGCTGCGAGATCAAGAACATGAACTCGATGCGCTTCATCCAGGCCGCCATCGAGTTCGAGGCGCGGCGCCAGATCGCGATCCTCGAGGACGGCGGCGCCATCGAGCAGGAGACGCGGCTCTACGATCCGGGCCGCGGCGAGACCCGCTCGATGCGCTCCAAGGAGGAGGCGCACGACTATCGCTACTTCCCCGACCCCGACCTCTTGCCGGTCGAGCTCGACGCGCCCTGGATCGAGGCAATCCGCGCCACGCTGCCCGAGTTGCCCGACGCCAAGAAGGCGCGGTTCGTGCTCGATTTCGGCATGACGGAATACGATGCCGGCGTGCTGACCGCCGAGGTCGCGAGCGCGGACTACTTCGAGGCGGTGGCGCGCGGGCGCGACGGCAAGCAGGCGGCGAACTGGGTGATCAACGAGCTCTTCGGGCGGCTGAACCGCGAGGGCCTGGGCGTCGAGGCGAGCCCGGTTCCGCCCGACCGGCTCGGCGGGCTGATCGACCTCGTGGCCGCGGGCACGATCTCGGGCAAGACCGCCAAGGAGGTCTTCGAGATCCTCTGGACCGAGGGCGGCGATCCCGCGGCGATCGTCGAGGCGCGGGGCATGGGCCAGGTGAGCGACACCGGCGCGATCGAGGCGGCGGTGGCGGAGGTGGTGGCGGCCAACCCGGAGAAGGCGGCGCAGGCGCAGGAAAAGCCCGCGCTCGCCGGCTGGTTCGTGGGCCAGGTGATGAAGGCGACCGGCGGGCGGGCGAACCCGCAGGCGGTGAACGCGGCGGTGCGCGCGGCGCTGGGGATCGGGTGACGGGCGCAGACCCGGGGGGAGACGGATGACGCAGATCGAATACAGGGTGATCCCCGCGCCGCGACGGATGCGCAAGGTCAGGGGCGTCGCGGGTGCCACCGAGCTGTTCGCGCATACCCTGAGCGAGGCGATCAACGACCAGGCGGCGCAGGGATGGGAGTTCCTGCGCTCGGAGGCGATGATGATCGAGGAGCCGCGCGGCTGGTTCCGCGCAGGCGCGGTCGCCGAGCACACGGTGCTGGTCTTCCGCCGCACCCGTCGGGCAGAGGCCGCAGATCCGGAGGCGCGGCATGTCGCAGGTCCCGAACCCGACGAGGAGCGGCCGAGCCTCCTGAGGCGCGAACCGCACGAGCTGCGCACTGCGGCGCCGGACGATCGCGCGCCGACGCCGCTGCGTCCCGCACCGCGGCTGGGCCCGGCGCAGAAGTCCTGATCAGGCGGGCGGTCTCTCCGCCTCGCCACCGAGATCGAGCGCCAGCGCATGCACCGGGCCGCTGAGCTCGTCGCGCAGCACCGCATGGACGGCGCGGCTGCGCGCGACCCGGCTGATCCCGTCGAAGGCCGCAGCCCGCATCACCACGCGGAAATGCGTTTCGCCCCCCTCGCGCCAGCCGCCGTGGCCGCGGTGGCTCTCGCTCTCGTCGATCACCTCCAGATGGCTGGGCGCGAAGCTCGCAGCGAGCCGCGCGCGCAGGCGGTCTGCCACCTTCGGTGCGGTCTGTGACAAATCTCACCTCCCCTGCGGACGGGGGTTGGCCCGTCTGCGCAAAACATTAGACTGACGCGTCCGAGTCGCAAAGCCGAGAAAGGACCGGCCCCGCATGGCGCGTCGCTCGCCCTTCGATTTCGATATTTCCGTCTCCGCCGACAAGAAGCGCCGGTCGCGCGGCCGCGGCATGTCGGGCGCGGTCGAGAGCTCGTCGCGGCCCTGCGCCAAGCCCGGCTGCCCCAGACCGGGCAAGTTCCGCGCCCCGCGCTCGCCCGACCATCTCGACGACTTCGTCTGGTTCTGCCTCGACCACGTGCGCGAGTACAACCTGCGCTGGAACTTCTTCCAGTCGCATTCCGACGACGACCTGGAGCGCCAGTTCGCCGCCGACCGCGTCTGGGAGCGTCCCACGCGCCCCTTGCGCGAGAGCGTCCACGATCCGCGCAACCAGCCCCATGCCGAGGGCCGCGCCTGGCAGCGCTGGGGCTTCGACGACCCGATGCAGCTTCTCGGCGACAAGGCGACGCTCAATCCCGGCGCCGAGCGCGGGGCGCCGAGGCCGGCGCGCCGCCTGCCGCCGACCGAGCGGCGCGCGCTCGAGATCCTCGACGCCCGCGACGGCCAGAGCAAGTCCGAGATCCGCAAGCAGTACAAGGCGCTGGTCAAGGACCTGCACCCGGACATGAACGGCGGCAAGCGCGACGACGAGGCGCGACTGTCGGAGGTCGTCTGGGCCTGGGAGCAGATCAAGGCGAGCCGCAGCTTCCGCGACTGAGGCCCACCTTGCATCGGCGCCGGTTTTGCGGGAGACAGACCGCCGTGACGGCGTGATCCGAGGGGAAGAGATGGCGGACGGGGCGATGGAGACGGCGATGGAACCCACGCTCGACATGAGCGTGCGCGACCTGTTCGGGATCGACACCGACATGACGGTCCGCGGCTTCGCCGAGCGCTCGGACCGGGTGCCCGACATCGACACCACCTACCGCTTCGACCGCGACACGACGCTCGCGATCCTCGCAGGCTTTGCGCACAACCGCCGGGTGATGATCCAGGGCTACCACGGCACCGGCAAGTCCACCCATATCGAGCAGGTGGCGGCAAGGCTCAACTGGGCCTGCGTGCGGGTGAACCTCGACAGCCACATCTCCCGCATCGACCTGATCGGCAAGGACGCGATCCGGCTCAAGGAGGGCGTCCAGGTCACCGAGTTCCAGGAGGGCATCCTGCCCTGGGCCCTGCGCAATCCCGTGGCGATCTGCTTCGACGAGTACGACGCCGGACGTCCCGACGTGATGTTCGTGATCCAGCGGGTGCTCGAGGTCGACGGCAAGCTGACGCTGTTGGACCAGAACAAGGTGATCCGCCCGCACCCCTATTTTCGCCTGTTCGCCACCGCCAACACCGTCGGCCTCGGTGACACGACCGGCCTCTACCACGGCACCCAGCAGATCAATCAGGGCCAGATGGACCGCTGGAGCCTGGTCGCGACGCTCAACTACCTGCCGCACGACGCCGAGGTCGAGATCGTCACGGCGAAATACGCCGACTACGCCACGCCCGAGGGGCGCAGGACCATTGGCCAGATGGTCACCGTCGCCGACCTCAGCCGCGCGGCCTTCATGAACGGCGACCTCTCGACGGTGATGAGCCCGCGCACGGTGCTCTCCTGGGCGGAGAACGCGCGAATTTTCGGCGACGTCGGCTTCGCCTTCCGCCTGACCTTCCTCAACAAATGCGACGAACTCGAGCGCCAGACGGTGGCGGAGTTCTACCAGCGCTGCTTCGACAAGGAGCTGCCGGAGAGCGCTGCGAGCGTGAGCCTCGGCTGAGGCGGGCGGCCCTTGCGGGCCGCCCCTCGCTCGCTCAGTTGCCTTGGGCGCCCATCCGCTGGAGCTGCTCGAAGAACATCTGCGGCGTGACACCCGGCGGCAGGATGATCACCGATCCGCGCTCTCCGCCCTGCTCGGCGCCCTGCTGGCCCATCTGGCCCTGCATCTGGCCGCCCGACTGGCCGCCCGAGCCTTCGGCGCCCTGGCCTTCCGGCTGTCCGCCCTGGTTCATCTGCCCGCCCTGACGCATGCCACCGCCCTGGCCGCGGTCCTGCATCTCGCCCTGCATCTGGCCGCGCATCCGCGCCATGTCCGACATCATCCGCTCGCGGGACTCGATCACGCCGCGCAGGTAGCCCTGGCGGAAGGCGCGCTCGTAGATGTCCCCCGCGAAGCTCTCGAGGTCGAGCATCATCATCTGCCCCGGCTGACCGGACATCTCGCCCTGCCCGCCCTGACCGGAACCCGCCTGCGCGGAGCTGTCGGCCGACGGGCTGTCGGCGGTCGGGCTGTCCGCCCCGGTGCCCGCGCCGGTCGTGCCGCCGTCCGTCCCCTCGGTTTGGGCTGTGCCACTCTCGTCGGTGCTGACGCCGGATTGCGTGCCGGCCTGGCCCGGCTCCCCTTGCGTCTGCGTCAGATCCTCAGGAGTCGGATCCGGAACCGCGGGAGTTTCGACGGAGGGCATCTCGGCGTCGGTCTCGCCTTCGGCCTCGGTTCCGGAGCCGGTCTGATCGGTCTGATCCTGCCCCGTCCCGGTCTGGGTGTCGGTCCCGGTCTGTCCCGTCTGCGCCCACACGGGCGCCACCGTCAGCAGCGCGGCCAGAGTGGTCGCGAGTGCGGTACTGGATTTGCGCTTGATCATCTTTCCGTTCCTCCTCGTCACGGGATTCACCCCCGGTATCGGGTTCAACGGAGGCTGCCGGCCGCGGTTCCGTGGCTCCCGTCGCGTTTTCGCGAGGCGCCGGCGCAACCGGGCCATCGACGCCGGGGCGAGGCTGTGGGAAAAGGAGCCGCTTCGAGACGAGGATGCGCCTATGGCCCAGCCCGACAACCCGGCCGAACCCTTCAAGAAGGCGCTGACCGAGGCGACCCGCGCGATGGCCGGCGACGCCGAGCTCAGCGTCGCGTTCTCCGTCGACCCGCCGGGCCTGTCGAACGCCACGATGCGGCTGCCGCAGGTGACGCGGCGGATGACGCGCGACGAGGTGATGCTGGCGCGCGGCACCGCCGATGCCTATGCGCTGCGCATCCGCTACCACAACGACGCGACCCACCGCCGCTACTGCCCGCCAGGCGACGTGGCGAGCGCGCTGTTCGAGACGATGGAGACCGCGCGCTGCGAGGCGGTGGGTGCGCGCGCGATGCCCGGCACCGCCGGCAACATCGACGCCAAGATCGCCGAGGAGGCCCGCAGGCTCGGCTATGCCGAGATCACCGATCCCGGCAAGGCGCCGCTGGCGCAGGCGGCCGGCTATCTGGTGCGCCATCTCGCCACCGGAAGACCGCTGCCCAAGGGCGCCGAGAACGTGATGGAGCTGTGGCGCGGTTTTCTCGAGAGCCACGCCGGCGGCACGCTCGAGGGGCTCGAGGGCGTGCTCGGCGACCAGCAGGCCTTCGCCCGCTTCGCCCGGCGGGTGATCGAGGATCTCGGCTACGGCGACCAGCTCGGCGAGGACCCCGACGCCGAGGAGCCCGGCGAGGACGAGGCCGAGGACATGCCCGAGGACGCCGAGGCGGACCCGGAATCGGGCGGCGAGACCGAGGAAACCACGGCCGAGGACGAGAGTGCGGAGGCCGCCCCCGCCGACAGCCGCACCGACCCCGACCAGATGCAGGCCGCCCTCCAGGAGGACGGCGAGGCCGATCCCGCCGAGGCCGAGACCTCCGAGGAAGGCCTGCCGCCCGAGAGCGCCCCCGCCCCGCATTCCGACGCCGATCCCGGCTACAAGGTCTACCTCACCCGCTTCGACGAGGAGATCGCCGCCCAGGACCTCGCCGACCCGGCCGAACTCGAACGCCTGCGCGCCTATCTCGATCAGCAGCTCGAACCCCTGAAGGGCGCGGTCAGCCGCCTCGCCAACCGCCTCCAGCGCAGGCTCCAGGCGCAGCAGAACCGCGCCTGGGACTTCGACCTCGAGGAAGGCACGCTCGACGCCGGCCGCCTCGCGCGGGTCGTCGCGAACCCGATGACCCCCTTGAGCTTCAAGCAGGAGCGCGACACCGACTTCCGCGACACGGTCGTCACGCTGCTGCTCGACAATTCCGGCTCGATGCGCGGCCGCCCCATCTCGATCGCCGCGATCTGCGCCGACGTGCTCGCCCGCACGCTCGAGCGCTGCCAGGTCAAGGTCGAAATCCTCGGCTTCACCACCCGTGCCTGGAAGGGCGGCCAGAGCCGTGAGGCCTGGCTCGCCGCGCAGCGACCGCCGCTGCCGGGGCGGCTGAACGACCTGCGCCACATCGTCTACAAATCCGCCGAGGCGCCGTGGCGGCGGACGCGGCCGAACCTCGGGCTGATGATGAAGGAGGGGCTCTTGAAGGAGAACATCGACGGCGAGGCGCTGGAATGGGCGCACCGCCGGCTCACCTCGCGCCCCGAGGCGCGCCGCGTGCTGATGGTGATCTCCGACGGCGCGCCGGTGGACGACTCGACCCTCTCGGTCAATCCTGCCAACTACCTCGAGAAGCACCTGCGCGACGTGATCGCGATGATTGAGCGCAGGCGGGCGGTCGAGCTGATCGCCATCGGCATCGGCCACGACGTCACGCGCTACTATACCCGCGCCGTCACGATCACCGACGTCGACCAGCTCGCCGGCGCCATGACCGAACAGCTCGCCGCCCTCTTCGAGACCGCACCCCGCGGCACCCACCGCCACCGCGGCTGAGTAAGCCGCGATCTGCCGAGCCGGCCCGCAGTGTCTCGGTTTCCCTTTCGGCCATGGTGGAAGAAACAAAGCGCCAGCCCGCCCGGAATCGAGCCGCAGGCGCCGGGCGAGCGCCTGCCCGTCCCGGCGGGCTGGCGCTCTTGCAACCTGCGCAACAGCTCGACCGGAGTCCGGACCTCGCAACCATAAAGTGCGCCGCACGACCGTTGCAGCGCCATCCCACGGGCAGGCGCCCGCCCGGCTCCGGTCGCGCCCTCTGGCAGCTCGGCATCGGTCCGATGCGAAGGACGCGGACCGAGACCCTGCCCTCCGCCCCTCGCGGCGTGGCTGGATCGCCGCGGCCCGGACCAGTCGGCGCAGGGTCATGCAGCGTGGAGCGGCGTGACTTCACAACAGCGTGTGTCTTTATTTTCAACGGCTTGCTATAGGTTTCAAGTTGAACACACGCCGCCCTCTCAGCGCCGCCGCCGCCGCGTCACCCACAGCAGCAACG
>JBBQRM010000079.1:0-9779 GCA_038214855.1 Rhodobacterales bacterium
TTCAACCCCGCCGCCGAAACGGCCCCGCGCGACTGCCCCGCCGAGCCGGTCAGCTTGATCGTCAGGTGGTCCGGCTGCAAGCTGTTGCCCATCCCGAACCGCCCGACGATGTGCGACGACACCCGCGTGCCGACCGAGCGCAAGGTGTTCTGCACCGCGTAGGAGAGCTGCATCTTCTCGCCGTCCTTGAAGAACGGCTCGGCGTCCTGAACGATCTGCGCGTCGAGCGTGTCGAGCACCACCTGCCGCGGCCGCTTGCGGTCAAAGCCCCGCCGCTCGCCCTGATCGACGTTGATCAAGAGCGGGTTCATGTCGAGATCGTCGAGATGCGCCGCCCCGCGGCTCACCTGGGTCAGCAGGTCCGCGCGCCCGATCACCTCCTCGAGCGTGCGCGCCCCCACGCTCGCCAGCACCTCGCGCACCTCCTGCGCGTAGAAGCTCATCAGGTTCACCACCTTCTCTGCGTTGCCGGTGAACTTCTCGCGCAGCCGCGGGTCCTGGGTGCAGACCCCGACCGGGCAGGTGTTCGACTGGCACTGCCGCACCATGATGCAGCCCATGGCGATCAAGGCTGCCGTGCCGACGCCGAACTCCTCGGCCCCCAGCATCGCCGCCATCACCATGTCGCGCCCGGTCCGGAGGCCCCCATCGGTCCGCAAGGTCACCCGGTCGCGCAGGTTGTTCACGGTCAGCACCTGATGCGCCTCGCTCAGCCCCATCTCCCAGGGCAGGCCCGCGTATTTGATCGAGGTCACCGGCGAGGCCCCCGTCCCGCCGTTGTGCCCCGAGATCAGGATCACGTCCGCCTTGGCCTTGGCCACGCCCGCCGCAATCGTGCCCACGCCCGACTGGCTGACCAGCTTGACGCAGACTTTCGCCCGCGGGTTGATCTGCTTCAGGTCGTAGATCAGCTGCGCCAGGTCCTCGATCGAATAGATGTCGTGATGCGGCGGCGGCGAGATCAGCGTCACCCCCGGCGTCGAATGCCGCAGCTTCGCGATCAGCTCGGTCACCTTGATCCCCGGCAGCTGCCCGCCCTCGCCGGGCTTGGCCCCCTGCGCGATCTTGATCTCGAGCTCCTCGCAGTTGTTCAGGTACTCCGCCGTCACCCCGAAGCGCCCGGACGCCACCTGCTTGATCTTGGCGCTGGCGTTGTCGCCGTTCGGCATCGGCAGGAAGTGCGCCGGGTCCTCGCCGCCCTCGCCCGAGTCGCTCTTCGCCCCGATCCGGTTCATCGCGATGTTGAGCGTCTTGTGCGCCTCGGGCGACAACGCGCCGAGGCTCATCCCCGGCGTCACGAAGCGCTTGCGGATCGCCGTAATGCTCTCGACCTGCTCGAGCGGCACCGCCTCGGCCTTGGGCTTGAAGTCCAGCAGGTCGCGCAGGTGCACCGGCGGGTGCGCCTGCATCGCGCGGGAATATTGCTTCCAGACCTCATAGGACCCGCGGTCGCAGGCGGTCTGGAGCATGTGCATCGCCTGCGCCTCCCAGGCGTGGGTCTCGCCGGTCCGCCGCGCCTTGTAGAACCCGCCGATCGGCAGCACCGCCTCGCCGCGCAGAAACCCGCGCGCATGCACCGCCTCGACCTGCCGCTGCAGCCCGCTCACCCCGATCCCCGAGATCCGGCTCAGCATCCCCGGAAAATACTCCGCCACCAGCGCGCGGGAGAGCCCCACCGCCTCGAAGTTCAAGCCGCCGCGATAGGAGGAGATCACGCTGATCCCCATCTTCGAGATGATCTTCAGCAGCCCCTGATCGATCGCCTCGCGATAGCGCGCCATCGCCTGTGTCAGCGATCCCTCGATCAGCCCCCGCCCGATCCGGTCGGCGATGCTGTCCTCCGCCAGATACGCGTTCACCGTGGTCGCTCCGCAGCCGATCAGCACCGCGAAGTAATGCGGGTCGATGCATTCCGCCGTGCGCACGTTGAGCGACGTGAACGTCCGCAACCCCTTCCGCGTCAGCCACGACTGCACCGCGGAGGTCGCGAGGATCATCGGCATCGCCACCCGCGTCTCGCTCTGGCAATGATCGCTCAGGATCAGGTGGTTCGCGCCTGCGCGCACCGCCTCCTCCGCCTCGGCGCGGATCCGCGCCAGCCCCTCGGCCAGCGCGCCCGGCTGTGCTCCGGCGGCGAAGCAGCAGTCGATCTCCACCACCGCCGCGCCGAACTGTTCGACCATCGCGGCAAAGCGCGCATTCGAGACGAACGGACTCTCGAGCTGGAGGATGTTGGTTTGCGAATTGTCCTGGTCGAGCACGTTCTTGAGGTTGCCGAACCGCGTCTTGAGGCTCATCACCCGATGCTCGCGCAGCGAGTCGATCGCCGGGTTCGTCACCTGGGAGAAGTTCTGCCGGAAGTAGTGGCTCAGCGGCCGGTACTTCTCGGAGAGCACCGCCGAGGGCGTGTCGTCGCCCATCGAGCCGATGGCCTCCTTGGCGTCCTCGGCCATGCCGTGCAGGATGATCTCGAGCTCCTCGATGGAATAGCCCGCCGCGATCTGCCGCCGGCGCAGCTCGGCGCCCTCGAAGACCGGCCGCTCCTCGACCCCGCTCGTCACCGCCTCGAGATCGACGATGGACCCCACCCACTTCCCGAAGGGCTGGAGCCCCGCCAGATGGTCCTTCAGCTCCGCGTCGTGGTAGAGCCGCGCCCGCACCATGTCGACAGCGAGCATCTGCCCCGGCCCCAGCGCCCCCTTCTCCACCACCGAGGCGAGGTCCACCGGCACCATCCCGGCCTCGGACCCCGCGATCACCAGCCCGTCGCCGGTCACCACGTAGCGCATCGGCCGCAGCCCGTTGCGGTCGAGCCCGGCGCAGACCCAGCGCCCGTCGGTCATCGCCAGCGCCGCCGGCCCGTCCCAGGGCTCCATCACCGCGTTGGAATAGGCGTACATGTCGAGCCAGGCCTGGGGCATCTTGGTCGCGAGCTTCGACCAGGCCTCGGGCACCAGCATCGTCTTGGCCATCGGCGCGATCCGTCCCGCGCGCACCATCACCTCGAACACGCTGTCGAGCGCGGCCGAGTCCGACGACCCCGGCGCCACGATCGGCTTGATGTCCTCGGCGAGCTCGCCGAAATGCTCGCTCGACATGCGGATCTCGTGGCTGCGAAGCCAGTTGAGGTTGCCCTTCAGCGTGTTGATCTCGCCGTTGTGCGCCAGCATTCGGAACGGCTGCGCCAGCCACCAGCGCGGAAAGGTATTGGTAGAATACCGCTGGTGGTAGATCGCGAACGCGCTCTCGAACCGCGAGTCCCGCAGGTCGGGATAGAACACCGCCACGTCCTCGGCGAGCATCATCCCCTTGTAGATCACCGACCGACAGGACATCGAGCAGATGTAGAAGTCGCGGATACCGGTGCCGGCCTTCTCGATCCGCCGCCGGATCACGTAGAGCTCGCGCTCGAAGGTCTCCTCGTCCACGCCCTTGGCGTTGGAGATCAGAATCTGCTCGATCTCCGGGCGTGTGGCATTGGCCTTCTCGCCCAGACAGGCGAAATCCACCGGCACGTGCCGCCAGCCGTAGATGTAGTAGCCCAGCCGCAGAACCTCGGTCTCGACGATGGTCCGCGCCTGCTCCTGCGCACCGAAATCGTTGCGCGGCAGGAAGATCTGCCCCACCGCCAGCTTCTCGCCGCGCGGGTCGTGCCCGGTCCGCCGCACGTGCTCCTCGAAGAAGCCGGCGGGGATCTGCACATGGATGCCGGCCCCGTCGCCGGTCTTGCCGTCGGCGTCCACGGCACCCCGGTGCCAGATCGCCTTCAGCGCCTCGATCCCCTTCTCCACCACCTCACGCCGCGGCTTGCCGTCGATGGCAACCACCAGCCCGACGCCGCAGGACGAATGCTCGTCCTCGGGCCGATACATCCCCTCGGCCTCCAGCCGCGCGAATTCGGCTTCCTTGGCGGCCACCCAGGCGTCGTCGTAGGTCTGCGTCATCTTCTCTCTCCCCACGCTCAGCGCGCCACCGCCTTGGCGTCCGTCAGATCCTTCATCGCCAGCAACACCGCCGCTGCGATCATCATCGCCCCCGACATCCGGTTCATCATCCGCCCGCCGAGAGCCCGCAACCTTCCCAGCGACCGGACTGCAACCGTCCCCCAGACGAGCAGGAGTACCCCGTCGACCACGAGGTAGATCGCCCCCATCACCAGCAGCTGCGACCCCACCGGCAGCGCCGGGTCGATGAACTGCGGGAAAAGCGCCGCGAAGAACACCACCGCCTTGGGGTTGGTCGCCGAGGTCACGAACCCCTGCCGCCAGAGCGCCCGCCATCCCGGCCCCGCCGCCGGCGCGCTCCCGGCCGCCGGCGCCGCCCGGAACTTGGCCACGCCCATCCAGACCAGATACGCCACGCCCGCCCATTTGATCACAGCGATCGCCTCCGCCGACTGCGCGATCAGCACCGAAAGACCGAAGGCCGCCGCCGTCATCTGCAGCACGTTCGCGCTCAGATCCCCCGCAATGGTCGCGGTGCTCCGCCGCACCCCGTGGCTCAGGCTGTTCGAGATCACCAGGAGTTGGCTCGGCCCCGGCGGCGTCGCGAAGAACACCCCCACGACGACGACATATGCCGCGAGCAGATCGGGGTTCATGCGGCCGCCCTCCGGCCCCGGCTGCCGTCACCGCAGCACTCTTCGCCGTTGACGCCGGTGAGGTTTTCATGCATACATTTACTAGGCGCTAAGGCTGCGTGCGGCAGAAGCGCCTCATGGACCGCCCGCAGATCTACGAATGGAACGAGGCCAAGCGCGCCGCTAATCTCGACAAGCACGGGATCGACTTCGCCGATGCGGAGAAATTTGGCTGGGCGGAGGCCCGGGTCTATCTGGATGCGCGTCGCGACTATGGTGAAACCCGCTTTCAGGCCTTCGCGCGGCTCGGCGAGGTTGCTTGCGTCATGGTTTTCACGCGCCGCGGTGGCCGGCTTCGCGTGATCGGAATGCGCCGCGCCAACGAGAGGGAGAGCACACGTCATGGACTCTGATCCACGCGGGGACGAGGCGGCCGTCGAGCATGTTCGCGACGACAACGAGGACGAGCCGGTCATCGACGACGAGATGCCCGAGTGGACCGAGGAGGACTTCGCCCGCGCAAAATCCATCTTCGCGATCCCCGAGCTCGCCGAATTCGCGGAATTCATCCGCAAGGGCGGCCGCCCGACGCTGCCCGAGAGCGTGCGCAAGAAGCGCGTCTCGATCATGCTCGACCCCGACGTGCTGGCGCATTTTCGCGCCACCGGAAAGGGCTGGCAGACCCGCATGAACGCCGCCCTCCGCAAGGCCGCCGACCTGTAGCCGCTACGGGACGGACTCCGAGTGCTCCATCCGGGACCGCGCCTGCCCGGACTGGAAAAACGAGGCTCAGGTGGGGCCTCGCCCGGTCCGTCGCCCGAAGCCATCGGCGCAGGGCGAGGGGAGTCCAGCCTGGACCGACGCGCGCAATCGGTCCGCGCCTGACTGGGGCGGGCGCGGCAACGTGCCTGCCGCCACGCCGGAGGCGTGCCTTCGGCACGATGGGCAGGCAGGCGCGGACCGATCTGTCGATCGACAGATCGGTCGGGAAGGCGGAAAGGCGTCGCCTCACACAGTCTCCGCCGGACCACCCCGCACTTGCACCCTCCCCGCATCACCGCGTCTCCCCGGCGACATGCCGATGCACGGCCTCGTAGTCCGCCCGGTCGATGCGCCGATGCGCGCCGCTCAGGCTGCATCCCACCATCGCCTGGTCGGCATAGACCTCGCGTTCCAGCGGAAAGTCCACCGCCGCCGCAAACAGTCCCGGCACGAATTCATAGGGACCGCCGCGATCCTTGAGCCACAGATGCGTGCCACAGGTGTCGCACCAGGCCCGCTCGGCGAAGTGCGACGACGCATAGCGCCGCACGGGACCGCTGACCATCACCGCCGTCTCGGCTGCCTCGAAGCCGAACATCGCCGATCCTGTCCAGCAGCGGCACATGGCACAATGGCAGGCGGACAGGGCGGCCGTATGCTCGCCTACCGCGATCCGCACCGCTCCGCACAGGCACCGTCCGTTCACCGCCGTTCCTCCGCCCCTATAAGGTCAACCATACTCACCAGCTCGCGTTTCCGTGATCGGTATTTATGCATATGCGTTGTGCATAGGTTGTGCATGCGTTGTGCATACTCCCTGCATCCCCCTCATTCTGCCGCCACACGCGCCGAGCGTCCGTCGAGATACGCCAGGATGCTCTCCGCCGCCTCCCGCCCGTCGCGGATCGCCCAGACCACCAGGCTTGCCCCCCGCACGATATCCCCGGCCGCGTAGACACCGGGCAAGCTCGTGGCATGGTTACGATAATCGGCCTTCACCGTGCCCCAGCGCGTTACCTCCAACCCCTCGACGCCCCAGAGCTGTGGCAGCTCCTCCGGCTCGAACCCGAGCGCCTTGATCACCAGGTCCGCAGACTCGGTATAATCCGCCCCCTCGATCTCCTCCGGCCATTGCCGCCCCGTCGCATCCGGCGCCCCCAGCCGCATCCTTGCCACCTTGACGCCCGTCACCGAGCCCTCGCCGGTGAACCCCTTCGGCGCCGTAAGCCAAGCAAATTCAACGCCTTCTTCCTCGGCATTGGCGACCTCGCGCTGGCTGCCGGGCATGTTGGTCCGGTCGCGGCGATAGTGGCATTTGACCGACACAGCCCCCTGCCGGATCGCCGTGCGCACGCAATCCATCGCCGTGTCACCGCCGCCGATCACCACCACGCGCTTGCCATCGGCGTTCATCTCGCCACTATCGAATTCCGGCACCGCATCGCCGAAACCCTTGCGGTTGGAAGCAGTTAGGTAATCGATCGCCGCGATGATCCCGCCGAGACCCACCCCAGGACCGCCCAGCTCGCGCGACTTGTAGACCCCCGTCGCGATCAACAGCGCGTCGTGGCGCGCCCGCAACGCCTCGAAGGACACGTCCTCGCCGATATTGCAGTTCAGCTCCAGCCTGATCCCGCCCTCGGTCAGCCGCTCGATATGGCGCCCCACCACGTCCTTCTCGAGCTTGAAGCCGGGGATGCCGTAGACCATCAGCCCGCCGCCGCGGTCATAACGATCGTAAACCGTCACCCGAACACCCTGCCGCCGCAGCATTTCGGCGCCGGCGAGCCCCCCGGGCCCCGCGCCGATCACGCCGACGCTCTCCGGCCGCTCGACGTGCGGCCGGATCGGCTGCACCCAGCCCTGTTCCCAAGCCGTGTCGGTCAGGTACTTCTCCACCGCGCCGATCGTCACCGTCCCGTGGCCGGACTGCTCGATGACGCAATTGCCCTCGCACAGCCGGTCCTGCGGACAGATCCGCCCGCAGATCTCGGGAAAGGTGTTCGTCGCCTGGCTCAACTCGTAGGCCTCGCGCAACCGCCCCTCGGCGGTCAGCTTCAGCCAGTCGGGAATGTTGTTGTGCAGCGGACAATGCGTCTGGCAAAAGGGCACGCCGCACTGACTGCACCGCCCCGCCTGCTCCGCCGCCCGCTCCGCAGCGAACTGCCGGTAGATCTCGCCGAAATCCTCGCGCCGCTCCTCAGCCTCACGCTTGGACGGCATGTGGCGCGCCACATCCACGAACTTCAGCATCCGCTGCTCGCCCACGGCATCCTCCCGAACCACCTGCTCCCTTGAAGAGAGGTGTAGAACATCCAGAAATTCCCGAAAAGGTCTGAGTACTGACCTATCTAGCAGCAGACGGGCCCCTTAGGGCCCATTCACGACAAAAGCGCCCGAAAATTAACTCCGTTTCGTACCTATCCACTGGTGCTTATCGCACTCCGCGGGAGCGTCTATGGTCGCGGCGAGCCGATTCGGCCCCATCCAGAGGTGCCATGCCCCTGTTCCAATTGATGATCCTCGCCTTGGTTCAAGGCGTGACAGAGTTCCTGCCGATTTCCTCGTCCGGTCATTTGATCCTGTTGCCGCAGGCGATGGGCGTGGCGGATCAGGGGCTGGCGGTCGATGTGGCGGTGCATGTCGGCACGCTCGGCGCGGTGATGTTGTTTTTCCGCAGCGAGGTTGCCGACATTATCCGCGGCATCGGCCACATCCTGACCGGGCGCCTCTCGACGCCGCAGGCCCGGCTGGCGTGGCTGCTCGCCATCGCCACGGTGCCGGTGGTGGCCGTAGGGCTGGTTCTTCAGGTGACGGGGATCGAGCAGGCGCTGCGCTCGGTAGCGGTGATCGGCTGGACGATGCTCGGCTTCGGACTGTTCCTCTACTGGGCGGACCAGCGCGGGCCGACGGTCAGGCGCGACAGCGAGTGGAACCTTCGCGATGCCGTCGTCATGGGGCTGTGGCAGGCGGTGGCGCTGATCCCCGGCACCTCGCGCTCGGGCATCACCATCACCGCGAGCCGACTGCTCGGCTACCGGCGCGAGGACGGGGCGCGGATCGCGATGCTGATGTCGATCCCGACCATCATCGCCTCGGGCGTGCTGCTCGGCGCCGACGTGATCGGCGAGGGCGACTGGAGCACCGCGCGCGACGGTGCGATCGGGGCGGCGCTCGCGTTCGTGGCGGCGTATCTGGCGCTTGCGGTGATGATGCGGCTGCTGCGCAGCGTCAGCTACACGCCCTACGTGATCTACCGGGTGATCCTCGGGCTGATCCTGCTGGGGATCGCCTATACCTGAGGCTCAGCGCGGGCGCAGGTTGCGCGCGGAGGCGGTCATCGTCTCGTATTGCCCGTGCGGGCGGTAGGAATAGAGATAGTCGGCCAGCACCGCGTCCATCGGCGTCGGCACGATGCCGATCTCGGCGAAACCGCGGGCGCCCGGCGCGACCACGTTGTCGCGCGCGAGCTGGCGGACCTGGTCGCGGGTGAGAAGGCTGTTGGAGAACAGCCCCCCGCTCAGCCGCGCCGCTCCGTCGAGGATCGCCGCCTGCGGCCGCGCCAGCCAGAACGGCAGCGCGAGGATGCGCCGCGGGCGCTGGATGACGCGCAGCATCCGCTCCATCAGCTCGCGGAAGGTCTCGACGTCCGGGCCGCCGAGCTCGTAGACGCCGGGGGGCAGTTCGGTCGTCGCGCCCGCGACGGCGGCGGCGGCGACGTCGTCGACGTAGACCGGCTGGAAACGGGTCTCGGCCCCGACGAGCGGCAGAACCGGGGAGATCCGCGCCATCGAGGCGAAGCGGTTGAAGAACTCGTCCTCGGAGCCGAAGACGATCGAGGGCCGCAGGATCACCGCGGCCGGAAAGGCGCGGGTCACCGCCGCCTCGCCCTCGGCCTTGCTGCTGGCATAGGCGCTGTCGCTGTCGGGATCGGCGCCGATGGCCGAGATCTGGACCAGCCGCGTCACACCCTCCTCGGCCGCGATGCGGGCGACCCGCTCGGCGCCGCGGGTCTGGACGTCGCCGAAGCGCTGCTTGCCGGTCTCGACCAGGATGCCGACGCAGTTGATGACGGCGGCGGCACCCGCGATGGCGCGGCGGACCGAGGCGTCGTCGCGGATGTTGGCCTGGATCGGCTCGACCTGGCCGACGACGCCGTAGGGACGGACGAAATGCGCCTCGTTGGGACGGCGGACGGCGACGCGGACCCGCCAGCCGGCCCGGGCGATCCGCTGGGAGATGTAGCGCCCGACGAAGCCGGAGCCGCCGAAGATGGTCACGATCTGCGCGGGCTGGGGCATCGGCGGGTCTCCGGGCGGCGGACCAGCCGGGGATACGGAAATCGGAGCGTCAGAACAAGATCGTAATCCGGACCCTGCGGGAAGGGCGGGCTGGCTGCCGGCGCGCCGCGAGGCTGCTCAAGGTTGAGCAGATAGAT
>JBBQRM010000080.1:0-9776 GCA_038214855.1 Rhodobacterales bacterium
CGACCAAGACCGGGGCCAACGTCAGCTTCCGCCAGATCCACGGGCCGAGCGGCAAGCCGGTCAAGTTCGAGAAGGTCGTGCCCGGCATCGGCGCGGTGGATGCGGATGATATCCTCAAGGGCTTCGAGATCGCCAAGGACGAGTACCTGCTGATCGACCCCAAGGACGTGGACGCGGTCAAGCTGGAGACGAAGAAGACGGTCGAGCTGGTGCAGTTCGTCGAGTCAGCCGAGATCGCGCCCCTCTACTACGACAAGCCCTACTATGTGGTGCCCTCGGATGCGCTCGCCGAGGACGCCTACCGCGTCGTGCGCGACGCGCTGCGCCAGACCGGAAAGGTGGGGCTCGGGCAGGTCACGATGCGCGGGCGGGAGTATCTGCTGGCGATCCGTCCGTGCGGCGACGGGCTGCTGGCCGAGACCTTGCGCTATGCCGACGAGATCCGCGAGGCAGCACCGCTGTTTGCCGAGATCAACGATGCGCCGTCGGATGCCGAGCTGCTGGAGGTGGCGACCAGCCTGATCGCGCGCAAGACGCGGCCGTTCGACGCGTCGAGCTTCAAGGACAATTATGCCATCGCGCTGCGCGAGATGCTCGAGGCGAAGCGCGCGAACCGCAAGACGCCGCGCGCCTCCGGTGGCGGCAAGGCCGAGCCGCGCGACAATGTCGTCGATCTGATGGCGGCGCTGAAGCAGAGCCTCGAGAAGAGCGGCGGCAAGGCACCGGCCAAGCCCGCGGCGAAGGCGCCGGCCAAACCGAGGGCACCGCGCAAGAAGTCGGCCTGAGCCCATGGGCGCGGACCGGCTGCGCACGTATCACGAAAAGCGCGACTTCGGGCGCACGCCCGAGCCTGCAAGCGACGCCGCGCCGCGGGTGGGGAGCTTCGTCGTCCCGCAGGGGCGCACATTCGTCGTGCAGAAGCATGCGGCTCGGCGGCTGCATTACGATGTCCGGCTCGAATGGGGGGGCGTGCTGCTCAGCTGGGCGGTGACGCGGGGGCCGAGCGCCGATCCGACGGCGAAGCGGCTTGCGGTGCGCACCGAGGACCATCCGGTGGATTACGGCGGCTTCGAGGGCACGATCCCAGCCGGGCAGTACGGTGGCGGCACGGTGATGCTGTGGGACCGCGGCACCTGGGCACCGCTCGCCGATTTCCAGGCGGGGCTTCAGGAGGGCAAGCTGAAGTTCGCGCTCAGGGGCGAACGGATGCGCGGCGCCTGGACGCTGGTGCGCATGAAGTCGAAGGGGCGCGAGACGCGGGAGAACTGGCTGCTGATCAAGGAGCGCGACGCGGCTGTCGAGGACGAGCCCGAGGGGCTGGTCGAGCGCTTCGCCTCGAGCGTCGCCAGCGGGCGCAGCATGGAGGAGATCGCCGCGGGCAAGGCTGCGAAGAAGAAGCTCAAGCCGCGGAAGGTGGCGGTGCCGGCGTTCCGGCCGCTGCAGCTCGCGCAGCTCGAGCGGGAGGCGCCGGAGGCGGCGGGGTGGCTGCACGAGGTGAAGTTCGACGGCTACCGCTGTCTCGCCGCAAAGGGGGGCGAGGACGTGCGGCTCTACACCCGCTCCGGGCTCGACTGGACCGACACGTTCGGTGCGCTCGTGGCGGACGTGGCCGCGCTGCCGTGCCGCGAGGCGCTGATCGATGGGGAGGTGATCGCGCCGGACGGGACGTTCTCGGAGCTGCGGCGGCGGCTTTCGGAGGGCGGGCCGCTCAAGTTCATGGCCTTCGACCTGTTGCGGCTCGACGGCAGGGACCTCGCGAGCCTGCCGCTGCGGGAGCGCAAGGCCCGGCTCGAGGCGCTCATCGGGGAGGGCCTGGGGGCGCTCAGCCTCAGCGCTCATGTCGAGGGGAGCGGCGGCGAGGTGCTGGCGCGGCTGTGCGCGCAGGGGCAGGAGGGGATCGTTTCCAAGCGCGCCGACGCGCCCTATCGCGTTGGCCGAGGCGGGGGGTGGCGGAAGGTGAAATGCGTGAAGCGCCAGGAGTTCGTGATCGGTGGCGTCTCGGCCTCCCGCGCCGCCGGCCGCGCCTTCGCCTCGCTGCTGATGGGCTCGGTAGAGGCGGGCCGTCTCGTCTATCGCGGCCGTGTGGGGACGGGCTTCTCCGAGCGCGACATGGACGAGATCGCGGCGCGGATCCCGCGCCTGCGCCGCGAGACGAGCCCCTTTGCGGCGGTGCCGGCGGAGGGGCGGCGGGGTGCGGTCTGGCTCGAGCCGGTGATGGTGGCCGAGGTTCGCTTCGCCGAGCTGACCGCGGACGGGCATATCCGCCACGGGGTGTTTGTCGGCCTTCGCGGCGACAAGCCGGCGGCGGAGGTGCGGCTCGAGGAGCCGGAGGCGGAGACGGGCGGGGTGCGGATCGCGGGCATCAAAGTCTCGAACCCGGATCGGGCCGTCTATGCCGAGCCGAAGGTGACGAAGCGCGGGGTGGCCGAGCATTATGCGGCCTTCGCTCCGCGGATGTTGCCATTTGCGGGCGGGCGGCCGGTGTCGCTCCTGCGCTGTCCGCAGGGCACGGGCGCGGCTTGCTTTTTCCAGAAGCATCGGGGCGAGGGGTTTCCGAAGGCAATCGGCGGGATCGCGGTGGGGGAGGGCAAGGAGGACTACATCACCGTGTCGAGCGCGAGCGGGCTGGTCGCGGCGGCGCAGATGGGGACGCTGGAGTTCCACATCTGGGGTGCGAAGAACCGCGATCTGGAACATCCCGATCGGCTGGTCTTCGATCTCGACCCCGACGAGGGGCTGGGGTTTCAGGCGGTGCGCGCGGCGGCGGTGGAGGTAGGAGAGCGGCTGAAGACGCTGGGCCTGCCGTCGCTGCCGATGCTGACGGGAGGCAAGGGCGTGCATGTGGTGGTGCCGCTGCGCCCGAAGGCGGGCTGGGAGACGGTGAAGCTGTTCGCGCGGACCTTCGCGGCGATGCTGGGGACCCAGGCGCCGGAGCGCTATACCGCGGTCATGGCCAAATCCGAGCGGAAGGGGCGCATCTTCGTGGACTGGCTGCGCAACGAGCGGGGGGCGACGGCGGTGGCGCCCTATTCGCTGCGCGCCCGGCCGGGGGCCGGGGTCGCGGTGCCATTGGGCTGGGAGGAGCTGGGGGAGGTCGCGGGGGCCGCGGCCTTCGACATCGGCTCGGTTCGGGCGCGGCTCGAGCTGCCCTGTCCGCTCGCCGGGGCCACGCGCCGGGCGGTGACGCTGGGACCGGCGGTCATCGGCCGGCTGGAGCGGAGCCTGTGACGGGGGAGGGTCGGGTGTCCAACCGGGGATGTCGCACCGTGCGACACGACTCCTACAATTGTAATCATTCAGGAAAAAGCGGCGTTTTTATGTTCCGCTAAGACATTGCACTCACCCGAGCCGAAGCCTGCCCGGCGTTGCCGCCGGGCGGGACAGCTGAGTTGGACGCGTGTTTGAACCTCGGTTCGCGCCTGGTGCGGCCCGCCGGGGGGAATGTTCGAGCCAACAAGAAGGACGGGGCACGCGCGCTTCGGAGAGACCGCAGCCTCAGCCGCGGCCGACGAAGGGCATCTTCGTCGCCATGATCGTGACCGTCTGCATGTTGACGTCGAGCGGCAGGGCAGCCATCGCGACCACGGCGTCGGCGACATGGGCCACGTCGATCACCGGCTCGACCTTGAGGCTGCCGTCGGCCTGCGGCACGCCCTTGGTCATCGCACTCGTCATGTTTGAGGCGGCGTTGCCGATGTCGATCTGGCACACGGCGATGTCGTGGGGCCGGCCGTCGAGGATCATCGTTTTGGTCAACCCCGCCACGCCGTGCTTGGAGGCGGTATAGGCCGCCGAGCCGATCCGGGGCGAATGGGCCGAGATCGAGCCGTTGTTGATGATCCGCCCGCCCTTGGGGCTTTGCTCGCGCATCATCCGGTAGGCGCCGCGGGCGATTAGGAAGACCCCGTCGAGGTTGACCGAGATTACCTTTCGCCAATCCTCCCAGTCGAGATCTCCCGTCTCGGTCGCACCCACGTTGGTGCCGGCGTTGTTGAACACCACGTCGAGCCGGCCGAAGACCTCGCCGATCTGCGCGAAAAGCGCATCGACCGAGGCGGGATCGGTCACGTCGCAGGCTATGGCGCGCGCCCGGTCGCCGTGCGGTCCGGCGACCGCTTCGAGCTTGTCCGCGCCCCGCGCCGCCAGCACCACCCGCGCGCCGGCGGCGAGGAACGCCTCTGCCGTCGCCCGGCCGATCCCCTGGCTCGCCCCGGTGACCAGCACCACCTTGTCCTTCACGCTCACGGCTCTCTCCCTCTCCCTGGTTTCGGCGGCACGATAGGGAATAGGCCCTCCGGCGGCAACGCCCGGGAGGGCTCAGGGCGTCTGGGCGCCGGTGCGGTTGAGCGCGATGCTGTAGAGCGAGGTGGTCCCGCAGATATAGAGCCGGTGCCGGCCGCGCCCGCCGAAGGCAACATTGGCCACCACCTCGGGCACGTTGATCTTGCCGAGCAGCACTCCGGAGGGATCGAGGCAATGTACGCCGTCGCCGGCCGAGGTCCACAGGTTGCCATCGGTGTCGCAGCGGAAGCCGTCGGCGATGCCGGGCGAGACGGTATGGAAGACGCCGGCGTCACGCGGGCGGCCGTCGGCATCCATGTCGAAGATCCGGATGCAGCGATGGACGGTCGGCGCGCCCATCGCTCCGGTCTCGGCGACGTAGAGCCTGCGCTCGTCGGGACTGAAGGCGATGCCGTTCGGGCATTCGAAATCGGTGATCATTGCGGTGAGCGCGCCGGACGCAGGATCGATGCGGTAGACGTGGCAGGGCTGCTCCTGTTCGGCGCGGTGGCCCTCGTAGTCCGAGGCGATGCCGTAATGCGGATCGGTGAACCAGATCGAGCCGTCGGACCTGACCACGACGTCGTTGGGCGAGTTCAGCCGCTTGCCGTCGTGGCGGTCGGCGAGGACGGTGATGGACCCGTCGAGTTCGGTGCGGGTGACGCGGCGGGCGCCGTGCTCGCAGGAAACGAGGCGTCCCTCGCGGTCGCGGGTGTGGCCGTTGGTGAAGTTCGCGGGCTGGCGGAACACCGAGAGACCGACCTCGGGGACCCAGCGCAGGATGCGATCGTTGGGGATGTCCGAGAACAGCAGGTGGTTGGCGTCGGCGAACCAGACCGGCCCCTCGGTCCAGCGAAAGCCGGTCGCGAGCCGCTCGAGCGGAGCGTTGCCGAGCACGTAGCGGCGGAACCGTGGCTCCACGATCTCGATGTCGCTCATGGCGCGGCCGTGCCCGCGCCGGCGGCGGCGAAGACGTCGCGGTGGGCGTCGCGGAGCTGGGCCTTCTGGACCTTGCCCATGGCGTTGCGGGGCAGGGCGTCGAGAAAGACGAGGTGGCGGGGCTGTTTGAAGCGCGCGAGCTTCGGCGCGACCTCGGCGAGGACCGCCTCGGCGCTCACCGTCGAGCCGGGCGCGCGTACGACGGCGGCGGCGACCCCCTCGCCGAAGTCGGGATGCGGAGCGCCGAAGACCGCGCTCTCGGCCACGCCCTCGACCGCGTCGATCAAGAGTTCGATCTCCTTGGGATAGATGTTGTAGCCGCCGGAGATGATCAGGTCCTTGGAGCGGCCGACGATCGAGAAGTAGCCGTCGGGATCGATCGTGCCGACGTCGCCGGTGATGAACCAGCCGCTCTCGCGGAACTCGGCGGCGGTCTTGTCCGGCTTGCGCCAGTAGCCGGCGCAGACGTTGGGGCCGCGGACCTCGATGCCTCCGGTCTCGCCGGCGGGCAGGGGTGCGCCTTCGGCGTCGGCTATGCGCAGCTCGACGCCGGGCAGGGGGAAGCCTACGGTGCCGGGCCGCCGATCGCCCTCGTAGGGGTTGGAGGTGTTCATCGAGGTCTCGGTCATGCCGTAGCGTTCGAGGATCGCGTGGCCGGTGCGCGCGTGCCACTGGCGGTGCGTCTCGGCGAGCAAGGGCGCCGAGCCGGAGACGAAGAGCCGTATGCCCGCGCAGGCGTCGCGGTCGAGGCCGGGCAGGTCGAGGAGGCGGGTATAGAAGGTCGGCACCCCCATCAGGGCGGTGGCGCGGGGGAAGTCCGCGAGCACCGCCTCGGCATCGAACTTCGCGTGAAAGATCAGCCGGGCGCCCGCGACGAGCGCAACGTTGGTCGCCACGAACAGGCCGTGGGTGTGGAAGATCGGCAGCGCGTGGATCAGCACGTCAGCGGCAGTGAAGCGCCACACCGAGGCCAGGGTCTCGGCGTTGGAGGCGAGATTGCGGTGGGTGAGCATAGCACCCTTCGAGCGGCCGGTGGTGCCGGAGGTGTAGAGGATCGCCGCGAGATCCTCCGGACCGCGCGCCACCGCCGCCTCGAGCGGGGTGGTGTCCGCCGCGGCGTCGGTGAGGCTTCCCGCGCCGCCTGCGCCGAGGGTCAGGACCGCGGTATCGCGCGCGACCGGTTCGAGCGCCGCGCGCCGGGCGGGGTCGCAGACGAAGACCGCGGGCTCGGCGTCGCCGAGGAAGTAGTCGAGCTCGGAAGGGGTGTAGCCGGTGTTGAGCGGCAGGTAGACGCCGCCCGCCATCACCGTGCCGAGGTAGAGCTCCACGGCTTCGAGCGACTTCTCGACCTGCGCCGCAACCCGGTCGCCGGGCGCCACGCCTGCGGCGATCAGCGCGGCTGCGGTGCGCGCGGCGCCCGACCAGAGGACGCCGAAGGCGCGGGGCTCGCCGCCGGTGGCGGGCAGCGCGAAGGGCTCGGCCTCGCGGCCCGCCGAGGCGCCGGCGAGCGTCGAGATCAGGAGGTTGTCGTCGTGCATGGGCCGTCTTTCCCTCAGCGCGCCTTGGCGAGCCGGCGGACGGAAGCGGAGGCCACGACCTCGCCGGCGTTTGAATAGGCCTCGTGGTTCCGTTCGATCGTGTCGAGGTCGTAGAGGTAGTTCACCATCACCCCCCAGGCGCTCTCGCGGGCGGCAGGCCCTGCGTCGGCCTCGGGATTGATGCGCTCGAGCCGGGCGCCGTTGCCGAGGTGGAAGCGGGCGACCGGATCGAGCGCGCCGCCCTGCGGGGCCTTGGCGGCGGTGAGGTAGCGCGCGGCAATCTCGGCCATCTGCGGCTCGGCGGCGCCCTTCTCCAGCCGCTCGACGGCGTGAAGGTGACGCTCGGGCAACGCGCCGCGGGCGGCCTGCTCCAGCGCCCAGGCGCGCAGGCCCGGAACCGGGGAGAGGGTGACGAAGCGGGTGATGCCGGGGAACTCGCGGGCGAGCTCCTCGGCGACCTGCTTGATCAGGAAGTTGCCGAAGCTCACGCCGCGCAGCCCCGGCTGGCAGTTGGAGATCGAGTAGAACACCGCCGTGGTCGCGGCCTGGGGCGCGAGCGGCCGGCGGGCTTCGGCGAGGATCGGGGCGATCGCCTCGGGGGTCGCGTCGGTCAGCGCCACCTCGACGAAGATCAGAGGATTGTCGCGCAAAGCCGGGTGGAAGAAGGCGTAGAGCCTGCGGTCGGGTGCCGCGACCCGGTGGCGCAGGTCGTCCCAGCCGGTGATCTGGTGCACCGCCTCGTGGAGGATGATCGTCTCGAGCACGGCGGCCGGGGTATGCCAGTCGATCCGCCTGAGCTCGAGGAAGCCGCGGTTGAACCACGAGACGAAGAGGTGCCGGAAGTCGGTGTCGAGCGGCGCGAGCGCGGGGTCGTCGGTCATCGCCGCGAGGAGGTCCGCGCGCATCGCCACTAGCTCGCGCGTGCCGCCGGGGGCGCGGTTGAGCCGCCGGATCAGCTCCTGGCTGCGTGGCTCGGAGGCGGTGTGCAGCGCCCGCGGATCGGCGCCATCGCCGGTCCGCCAGCGCGCGAGGGCGGCATCGAGCGCCGGCTCGTCGACCCCGAAGCGGTCGCGCAGCATCGCGAAGAAGCCGCGCCGCCCCTCGGCGTCGAGGGCGCGGTAGCGGTCGAGCACACTGCGCCCGATCGCGAGCCCCGTCGCCTCGCCGCGGCCCGAGAGCAGGTCCTCGCAGAGATCGCCGAGCTCTGGCGCGGGTGCCGCCGCCATGAGCCCGCGACCTGCGTCGGCGATGCGGGTCACGAGATCGCCGAGGCGGTTCGGCGCGCGGCTCAAAGCGCGGGGCCCATCACCGCGTCCGGCAGCCAGGTGGCGATGCCCGGCAGGAACGACAGGATGACGATGGCTAGCACCATGCACAACACGAAGGGCAACGAGCCCACGAGGATCTTGCCGAGCGAGATGTCCGGGGCGATGCCGTTGATCACGTAGAGGTTGAGCCCCACCGGCGGGGTGATCAGCCCGATCTCCATGTTAATGGTCAGGATCACCGCGAACCAATAGGGGTCGAACCCCGCCGCGGTGATGATCGGCAAGAGGATCGGCGCGGACATCAGGATCACCGCCACCGGCGGCAGGAAGAAGCCCGAGACCAGCAGGAAGAGGTTGATGATCGCCATCAGCACCCAGCGGTTGACCTCGAGCTCGCCGATCCAGCCCGCCACCGACTGGGTGACGAAGAGCGAGGACAGCATGAACGAGAACACGCCGGCCGCGCCGATGATGAACAGGATCATCACGCTCTCGCGGGTGGCGTCGCGCAGCACCGCCCAGAGCGCCATCGGCTGGTAGAGCCGGTAGATCACCATCGCGACGAGGATGCACAGGAGCGCGCCGACCGCCGCGGTCTCGGACGGCGTCGCGACCCCGCCGTAGAGCGCGTAGAGCACGCCGGCGATGATCGCGAGAAACGGCAGCACGCGGGGCAGGATCTCGAGCTTCTGCGCCCAGGTGTAGCGCACCGAGGCGAGCGCCGCTTCGCCCGCGCCGCGCCGCCAGGTGTCGAAGATCGCCCAGGCGATGAAGAGGGAGACCAGCAGCAGCCCCGGCAGCACGCCCGCGAGGAACAGCCGCCCGATCGAGGTCTCGGTGGCGATGCCGTAGACGATCATCGTCACCGAAGGCGGGATGAGAATCCCCAGCGTGCCGCCGGCGGCGATGGCGCCGGCGGCCACCTCGTCGGGGTAGCCGCGCTTGCGCATCTCGGGGATGCCCATCTTGCCGATGGCCGCACAGGTGGCAGGGCTCGAGCCCGACATCGCCGCGAAGAGCGCGCAGGCGCCGAGGTTGGAGACGACGAGCCCGCCGGGGACGCGGGTGAGCCAGCGCTCCAGCGCCTCGTAGAGGTCGGGGCCGGCGCGGGTCGAGGAGATCGCCGCGCCCATGATGATGAACATCGGGATCGACAGCAGCGCGAAGCTGTTCAACTCGCCGTAGAAGAGCTCGGGCAGCGCCAGCAGCGCGCGCGCACCGTCGAAGGCGAGCAGGAAGCCGGTCGCCACGATCAGCAGCCCCGCTCCCACCGGCACGCCGGAAAAGAGCACGAGGACGGTGGCAAGAGCCACGAGCCCGCCGACGACCAGCGGGTCCATCAGTGCCGCCGCTCGCCGGGCGCGTCGAGCGCACCTGCGCCGCTCGCCTCGCGCCAGAGGTCGCTCGCGAGCTGCAGCACGAAGAGGCCGAAGCCGAGCGGGACCGAGGCATAGGGGATCCACAGCGGGAACGCCCAGACGGTCTCCGAGCGCCAGCCCCGCGCCCAGGCGAGGTGGAACATCTCCCAGCCGTACCAGGTCATCGCCGCGACCATCGCCGCCGTCACCGCCAGCGTGGCCACCGCGAGACCACGCCGCAGCCGGGTCGGCAGCAGCGTCGGCAGCAGATCGACGCCGACGTGCCCGCGCAGCCGCTGCACGAAGGACAGGCCGATCAGGGTTGCCGCGATCATCAGGTAGATCACCGCCTCGGTCTGCCAGACGGTCGAACGCCCGAGGACGAAGCGCAC
>JBBQRM010000081.1:0-9729 GCA_038214855.1 Rhodobacterales bacterium
ACCTCGGTTCCGAGATGCCGCGCGGTGAAATCCTCGAGGTCCTCCCAATGCGTCGTCGCACAACGCCCCTCCAGCGCCCCGGCGGCACCCAGCACCCAGCCGCCGGCCTCTATCCCGGCGAGCGCGCCGAACCGGCTGCGCAGCGCCCGGATCAGCGCGATCCCGCCCCGTCCGGCCTCCGCCACCGCATCGAACCCCGCGATCACCACCAGGAGATCCCCTGAGGCCTGCGCCTCGAGCCGCCCCTGCACCGGCAGCGCCAGCCCGCAGGACAGCATCGCCGGCGCCCCGTCGAGCGTCACCAGCCGCCAGTCGATCCGGGGCTTTCGGCTGACGCGATTGCAGGCCCGCAGCGGCTCGAGCGTCGAGGCGAGGCTCATCATCGACGAACCTGGCAGCACCAGCAGCGTGACGTCGAACGGATCGGGCGCGGCATCGAGAGCGATCATTGCGCAATAGATCAACTTCACTGCGCATTATGTCAAGAGGTCGGGCGGAAAAGCGCGATGATCGGGCGGGACCGAGGGGGAAGCGCCGATGCCGCTGCAGCCGAGCCGCGAGGCCTTTATCACCTGCGCCGTCACCGGTGGCGCGGATACGGCGGGGCGGTCCGACAGGGTGCCGGTCACCCCCCGCCAGATCGCCGAGGCCTGCGTCGAGGCCGTGGAGGCGGGGGCCGCCGTTGCGCATATCCACGTCCGCGACCCCGCGACCGGCCAGGCGGCGCGCGCCCCGGAGCTCTACGCCGAGGTCGTCGGCCACATCCGCGCCTCCGGCGTCGACATGGTGCTCAACCTCACCGGCGGCATGGGGGGCGACCTGACGCTCGGGCCTCCCGAGACGCCGCTGCCCCCCGCGGAAACCGGCACCGACATGGCCGGCGCGACCGAGCGGCTCGCGCATGTCGCGCGCCTGCTGCCCGAGATCTGCACGCTCGACTGCGGCACGATGAACTTCGGCGCCGGCGACTACATCATGGTGAACTCGCCCGCGATGCTCGCCGCGATGGCGCGTCAGGTCCAGGCGCTCGGGGTGCGGCCGGAGATCGAGGTCTTCGACACCGGACATCTGGTGCTCGCGAAGTCGCTGCGCGAGCGCGGGCTGATCGACGATCCGGTGCTGGTCCAGCTCTGCATGGGCATCCCCTGGGGTGCGCCAGACGACATCCCGACGCTGATGGCGCTGACCGCGAACCTGCCGCCCGACTGGGTGTTTTCCGCCTTCTCCATCGGCCGCAACCAGATGCCCTATGCTGCCCTCGCAGTGCTCGCGGGCGGCAATGTCCGGGTCGGGCTCGAGGACAACATCTGGCTCGAGCGCGGCATGCCCGCGACCAACGGCGCGCTCGTCGCCCGCGCCCGACGGTTGATCGAGGGCATGGGCTGCCGTCTGCTCTCGCCCGCCGAGGTGCGCGAGAAGCTCAAGCTCACGAAGCGCTGGGCATGACCGGCCCCGCGGCGTGCATCGGCGGCGGTGTGATCGGCGCGGGCTGGGTCGCGCGGCTGATCGAGAACGGCCACGACGTCGCGGTCCACGACCCCGCGCCCGACGCCGAGGCCAGGCTGCAAGCCGTCCTCGACAACGCCGAGCGCGCCTATGCCAGGCTCACGATGGCCGCCCGCCCGCAGAAGGGCGCCGTACGCCTCGCCGCCAGCGTCGCCGAGGCGGTAGCGGGCACGGATCTGGTCGTCGAGGCGGTGCCGGAGCGCCTCGAGATCAAGCGCCGCGTCTATGCCGAGATCGAGGCCGCGGCCCCGCCCGAAGCGCTGATCGCCTCGTCGACCTCGGGCCTCATGCCGAGCGATCTGCAGGCCGACATGGCGCACCCCGGCCGGCTGATCGTCGCGCATCCGTTCAACCCGGTCTACCTGCTGCCGATGGTCGAGATCGTCGGCGGCACCCGCACGGACGCTGCGGCCATCGCCCGCGCGATGGACTTCTACCCGACGCTCGGGATGAAGCCCGTGCACATCCGCCGCGAGATCCCGGCCTTCGTCGCCGACCGGCTGCTCGAGTCGATCTGGCGCGAGGCGCTGTGGCTGATCCGCGACGGCATCTGCACCACCGCCGAGCTCGACGAGATCGTCACCCACGGCTTCGGCCTGCGCTACGCCCAGATGGGGGTGTTCGACACCTACCGCGTCGCCGGCGGCGAGGCCGGGATGCGGCACTTCCTCGCACAATTCGGCCCCTGCCTCGAATGGCCCTGGTCGCATCTGACCGACGTGCCGCCCTTCGACGAGGCGCTGGTCGAGCTGATCGCCGGCCAGTCCGACGCGCAATCCTGCCACATCCCCATCCGCGAGATGGAGCGCATCCGCGACGACAACCTGATTGCCATCCAGCAGGCGCTCAAGGCCCGCGACTGGGGCGCGGGCCGGGTGCTCGCCGCCTACGAGCGCAAGCTCTTCGACAGGGGCGCCGCCAAACCCGCCGAGGCCGATCTCGCGGCACCGATCCTCACCCTCGAGCGCCGGGTGCCGCCGGACTGGACCGACTACAACAACCACATGAACGAGGCGCGCTACCTGCAATGCTTCGGCGACGCCACCGACGCCTTCCTGCGCCTGATCGGCTGCGACGCCGGCTACATCGCGACCGGCGATTCTTATTTCACCGTCGAAACCCACATCCGCCATCTCGCCGAGGCACGTGCGGACGACCCCGTGCGCGTGCTCACCCAGGTCCTCGGGGGCGCGGGCAAGCGCCTGCACCTCTTCCACCGCCTGCACCACGCGGGCGGCCGCCTGCTCGCCACGGGCGAGCACATGCTGATCCACGTCTCGCTCGAGACCCGCGCCGCCGCCGATCCGGCGCCGCCCATCGCCGAGGCGCTGGCCCGCATCGCCGCCCTCCACGCCCAGCTGCCGCCGCCCGAAGGCGCGGGCCGCGCGGTCGGCCAGCCTCGGGAGGCCTGACGCCGTGGATTTCGCCCTCACCGACGAGCAGCGGATGATCGCGCGCACCACCCGCGCCTTCGTCGAAGCGGAGCTCTACCCCCACGAGGCCGAGGTGGAGCGCACCGGCCACCTGCGCGGCGAGCTGGTCGAGGAGATCCGCGCCAAGGCCATCGCCGCCGGCCTCTATGCGGCGAACATCCCCGAGGAGCACGGCGGCGCCGGGCTCGACACGCTGACCTGGCTCCTCTACGAGCGCGAGCTTGGCCGCGCCAACTACGCGCTGCACTGGACCTGCGTCGCGCGCCCCTCCAACATCCTGTGCGCCGGCACGCCCGAGCAGCGCGAGAAATACCTCGCCCCCTGCGTGCGCGGCGAGAAATCCGACTGCCTCGCGATGACCGAGCCCGACGCCGGCTCCGACCTGCGCGGCATGAAGGCTACCGCCCGACCGGACGGGACGGACTGGGTGCTGAACGGCACCAAGCACTTCATCTCCCATGCCGACACCGCCGACTTTGTCATCGCCTTCCTGGCCACCGGCGAGGAGGCGACGCCGCGCGGCCCGAAGAAGCGCATCACCGCCTTCTTCGTCGACCGCGGCACGCCCGGCTTCACCATCCGCGACGGCTACCGCAACGTCTCGCACCGCGGCTATGCCAATTCGGTCCTCGAGTTCGACGACTGCCGCGTGCCGCAGGAGGCGGTGCTGGGCAAGGTCCATCGCGGCTTCGATCTCGCCAACGAGTGGCTCGGCGCGACGCGGCTCCAAGTGGGCGCCACCTGTCTCGGACGCGCCGACCGGGCGCTGGCGCTGGCGCTCGACTGGGCCGCCTCCCGCCGCCAGTTCGGCCAGCAGATCGGCAAGTTCCAGGGCGTCTCCTTCCAGCTCGCCGACATGGCGATGGAGCTCAAGGCGGCGGAACTGATGATCTATGAGGCCGGCTGGAAGCACGACCGGGGGGAGGCCACCGACGCCGACATGGCGATGGCCAAGCTCAAGGCGACCGAGATGCTCGCGATGGTCGCCGACGCGGCGATCCAGATCCACGGCGGCATGGGGCTGATGGAGGAATTGCCGCTCGAGCGCATCTGGCGCGACGCCCGCGTCGAGCGCATCTGGGAGGGCACTTCCGAGATCCAGCGCCACATCGTCTCGCGCGCGCTGCTGCGCCCGCTCGGGGGCTGAGCTTGCGCGACCTGTCTCGCCTCCTGCGCCCGCGGAGCGTCGCGGTCTTAGGCGGCGCCTGGGCCGGGACGGTGATCGCCCAGCTTCGCCGCGGCGGCTTCACGGGCAGGATCTGGCCGGTGAACCCTGCGCGCCCGACGCTCGGCGGCATCGCCTGCCTGCCCGGCATCGAGGCCCTGCCCGACGCGCCCGACGCGGCCTTCGTTGGCGTCAACCGGGACGCCACCGTCGCAATCGTCGCCCGGCTCGCCGCGATGGGCGCGGGCGGCGCGGTCTGCTTCGCCTCGGGCTTCGGCGAGAGCGACGCCGCGGGCCGCGAGCTCCAGGCGCGGCTGGTGGCGGCCGCGAGCGACATGCCGCTGCTCGGGCCGAACTGCTACGGCCTCCTCAACTACCTCGACGGCGTTGCCCTCTGGCCCGACCAGCACGGCGGCGTCCCGGTCGCCCGCGGGGTGGCGCTCGTCTCGCAATCCTCGAACCTCGCGATCAACCTCACGATGCAGCGCCGTGGCCTGCCCATCGCCTATGTGCTGACCGCCGGGAACCAGGCGCAGACCGGCCTCGCCGACCTCGCCCGTGCCGCGCTCGCCGATCCGCGCGTCACCGCGATCGGCCTCTATATCGAGGGCTTCGGCGATCTGCGCGGCTTCGAGGCGATGGCCGAGGCCGCCCGCGCGGCCGGCAAGCCCGTCGTGGCGCTGAAGGCCGGGCGCAGCCCCGCGGCGCGCACGGCAGCACTCGGCCACACCGCCTCGCTCGCCGGCGCCTCCGCCACGGCCACGGCGTTCCTCTCGCGGCTCGGCATCGTCGAGGTCGCCTCGCCCGCAATCCTGCTCGAGACGCTGAAGCTCCTGCACTTCGGTGGTCCGCTCGCAGGCCCCTGCGTGGTCTCGATCAGCTGCTCGGGCGGCGAGGCGAGCCTGATGGCCGATCTCGCCGAAGGCACGGCGATAGCCTTTCCCGCGTTTCCCCCGCCTGCGCGGGCGGCGCTCGTCTCGCTGCTCGGTCCGTTGGTCGCCGTGGCCAACCCGTTCGACTACCACACCTTCATCTGGGGAGACGCCGCGCGCATGACCGCCTGCTTCACCGCGGCGCTTTCGCCCGGCTTCGATCTCGGCGTCTTCGTGCTCGACCTGCCGCGCCCGGACCGCTGCGACCGCGCAGGCTACGAATGCGCCGTCGCGGCGATCATCGCGGTGCGCGCGGCGACCGGCGCGCGGGTCGCGGTGGTCTCCTCGCTGCCCGAGGCGCTCGACGAGGCGCTTGTCGCCCGCCTGCTCGACGGCGGCGTCACTCCGCTGCTCGGCCTCGGCGACGGGCTCGCCGCCATCGACGCGGCCATCCGCGCCGGCACCCCCGCCCCCGCCTCCGCGCCGGTGCTCGCAGCACCGCCGCCCTCCGGCGCCGCCCGGACGCTCGGCGAGGACGCAGCCAAGGCGGCGCTGGCCGCCGCGGGCGTCGCCGTTCCCCGCGCCGTCACCGCCTGCACCCCGCAAGCCCTCGCCGAGGCGGCCGCGTGCCTGCGCTTTCCGGCAGCACTCAAGGGGCTCGGTCTCGCCCACAAGACCGAGGCGCGTGCGGTAATTCTCGGCAT
The DNA here is from genome assembly GCA_038214855.1 of Rhodobacterales bacterium. Lineage (GTDB taxonomy): Bacteria > Pseudomonadota > Alphaproteobacteria > Rhodobacterales > Rhodobacteraceae > Amaricoccus. Next base: position 5,681 of record JBBQRM010000081.1, read on the forward strand.
CGCCACCTCCGAGGCGCTAAATGCCGCCGCCGAGGCGCTGCCGCCCGATGTCGGGCTGCTCGCCGAGGAGATGGTCGCGGGCGCACTCGCCGAGCTTCTCGTCGGCGTCACCCGCGACGAGACCGGGCTTTTCACTCTCACCCTCGGCGCGGGCGGCATCCACACCGAACTCTCGCGCGACACCGCGACGCTCGTGCTGCCCGCCGACCGCGACGGGGTCCGCGCGGCGCTCCGCTCGCTCAGGATCGCGCTGCTCCTCGCCGGCTATCGCGGCCGCCCGCCCGCCGACATCGAGGCCCTGCTCGACGCGGTTCTCGCCATCGCGCATTACGCCGAGACGAACGTCGCCCGGCTGGTCGAGCTGGAGGTAAACCCGCTGATCGCCACGGCGCACGGCGCCGTCGCGGTCGATGCCCTGATCTGCCTGACCGAAGGAGACCGACCATGACGGACCCCGTTCGCAGCCGCGTCGAGGGCCATGTGCTCGAGGTGACGCTCGACAGGCCCCGCGCCAACGCCGTCGATCTCGCCACCAGCCGGCGGATGGGCGAGGTGTTCCGCGGCTTCCGCGACGATCCCGACCTGCGCGTGGCGATCCTGACGGCGGCGGGGAGCAAGTTCTTCTGCCCCGGCTGGGATCTCAAGGCCGCGGCGGCAGGCGACGCGGTGGACGGCGACTACGGGGTGGGGGGCTTCGGCGGGCTCCAGGAGCTGCCGCGGCTGAACAAGCCGGTGATCGCGGCGGTCAACGGCATCGCTTGCGGCGGCGGGCTGGAGATCGCGCTTGCCTGCGACATCATCCTCGCCGCCGAGCACGCGACCTTCGCGCTGCCGGAGATCCGCTCGGGCACCATCGCCGATGCCGCGTCGATCAAGCTGCCCAAGCGCATCCCCTATCACATCGCGATGGAGCTGCTGCTGACCGGGCGCTGGGTCGATGCCGCCGAGGCGCATCGCTGGGGCTTCGTCAACGAGATCGTGCCGGCCGACCGGCTGATGGAGCGCGCTCGCGCGCTCGCCCGGCACATCGCATCGGGTCCGCCGCTGGTGATGGCAGCGATCAAGGAGGTGGTCCGCGACGCCGAGGACGCGAAGTTCCAGGACGCGCTCAACCGCGTGACCCGCCGGCAGCTCGCGACCGTCGACGCGCTCTATGCCAGCGAGGACATGCTGGAGGGCTTCCGCGCCTTTGCGGAGAAGCGCGATCCGGTCTGGAAGGGCAGATAGGGCGGGGCCCTGTCACCCCCTGCTCAAGGTTGAGCAATTCCAGTAGACGCACGAAATCAAATGGTTACAGACTCCGTTAACCACATGGAAAGGATTTGCGCCCTCGCTCAGGGCGCGGCCATCCCCGGCAGGGAGCCGCCCTTCGCCCGCGCCCGCAGGTGGTCCTCGAAGGCCCGCACGATCCGCGGCTTGTGCGCGCGGCACTTGCAGGCCGTGCCGAGGATCATCGGGCGATGCTCCCCCTCGAGCCGCACGAAGGCGAGCCTGCCCCCGTCCGGCGCCAGGTCCGTCCCGGTCCGGATGTTGATCAGCCCGTAGCCGAAGCCGTTGGCGATCAGGCTGCGGGTGACCGCGAGCTCTGTCGAGCGCTCGGCGATGTTCGGGCGCAGGCCGCGGGTCTCGAACATCGACAGGAAGTATTCCCGGCTGAACGGCAGGTCGAGCAGCACCATCGGCTCCTCGACCAGCGCCTCAAGCGCCACCCGGTCCCGTCCCGCCAGCGGATGATCCGCCGCGAGCATCGCCCAGGGTGGCAGCGCCACCATCCCCTCGAACGCCACGTCCTTGGGGATCTGCAGGTCGTAGGTGACCGCCACGTCGATCTCGGCGCGGTCGAGCATCTCGAGGAGCCGCCCCTGATGCGCCTCGCGCTGGGTCACCTCGGCCTCGGGATGCGCGCCGAGGAAGCTCCGCCGGACCGAGGCCGCGATCAGGGGTGCGACCGTGATCAGCGTGCCGATGGCGATCGGCCCGCGTGCCCGGTCGCGGACCTCGCCCGCCACGTCGTTGAGCGAGGCCGCGTCGTGGAGCACCTGCCGCGCCCGGTTGACCACCCGCCGCCCCCCGGCCGTCAGCGTCAGCCCGTGCCCGTGCTGCCGCACGAAGAGCTGCACCCCGAGCTCCGCCTCGAGCTGTCCGATCGCCGCCGAGATCGAGGGCGACGAGACCCGCACCTTGTCCGCCGCGGCGGTGATGCTGCCGGTCTCGCCGACCGCCACCAGATATTCGAGCTGCCTGAAGGTGAACCGCAGCGGCACGCGCCCTCTCCGCCGGGCGTCACGCGTCGCCCGGCACACCGTAGGAGGGCGCCGACCGCGGGTCCAGCGCCCGCTGAACGTAAGCCTCGAGCTGGGGCGCATAGCCGGCCCAGGCCGCCGCCACCGCCTCGATCGGGCAGTCTTGCGTCCAGTCGCAGCGCAGGTCCGCCACCGGCCAGGCGACGCGGTCGCAAAGCTGCATCCCCGCGGAATGGACCGGCCCCGCCTCGCCGCCCGCCGCGAGCCCCGCGCGCAGCGCCGCGATCAGCCGGTCGCCCAGATGGCCCTCGGCGGCCTCGAAGCCCGCGACGATGGAAGCGGGCACGCTCGCATCCGCCAGCATGTTGCCGCCCGAGGCGACGTCCCGCCCCTCGGCCTCGGCCCAGATCCCGAGCGCCTTCGGCCCCGAATGGATCGCCGTTCCGCCCTGCGCATCGACGGCGAGGATCTGGCGGTAATCCATGAACTCCGCCTCCGCCCGCACGCGCGCGACCGCCTCGGCCGCCGAAAGCCCGCCCCCCATCAGGTCGAGCACTCGCGGCCCGAGCCGGGGGTCGGTGACGTTCTGGCTGGCGACCGCGCCGACGCCGGCGCGCGTATAGGCGCAGCGCGCCGCCACAGCGGGCGAGGACGAGGCGACGGCGACGCCGAACATGCCCGTCCGTTCGCAGCGGGCGACGAGGGAGAAGGTCATGCGCGTCAGTCCGGGATCACGGCGGTGCCGTCGATCTCGACCAGCCATTCCGGTCGCGCCAGTGCCGTCACCACCAGCCCCGTGGAGACCGGATGCACGCCGCGGAGGTATTCGCCCATCGTGCGGTAGACCGCCTCACGGTGGCGCACGTCGGTGACGTAGACCACGACCTTGACCAGATGCTCCATCGACCCCCCCGCCTCCTCGATCAGCTGGCGGATGTTCTGCATCACCTTGTGCGTCTGCGCCACCGGATCGTGGCTCTCGATGCTCTTCGCGTCCTCGAGGCTCTGCGGGCACTGCCCGCGCAGCCACACCGTGCGTCCGCCGCGGGTGACGACCGCCTGGCACAGGTCGGTGTCGAGCCGCTGCTCGGGATAGGTGTCGGCGGTGTTGAACTTGCGGATGCGGGTATGGGTCATGCGGGAGAGGTCCTCGGGGGCTGGAGCCGCTCCGCGCGCCCGTAGCTGCGGTTGGCGTAGATCAGCGCCGAGCCGTGCCCGGCGACGAACGTGTCCTCGACCCCGCCGATGAAGACGTGGTGGGTGCCGACCCGCTCGGCGCTCAGCATCCGGCAGTCGAAGGCCGCGAGCGGATCGACCACCCGCGGCGCACCGGTCGCCTGCACCGTCCAGTCGGCGCAGTCGAACCGGCAGGCGAGCCCGAGCCTGCCTGCGAACGCGTCGGAGACACGGGACTGGTCGCAGCGCAGCACGTTCACGCAGAAAACGCCGTTCTCGATGATCGCCGCCGCCGCCGGGCTCAGATGGTGCACGCAGACGAGCAGCGTCGGCTGCGCGGTGTCGGCGGAGACCGAGGCCATCGCCGAGACCGTCACCCCCGCCCGTCCCGCCGGCCCGTCGGTGGTGACGATGCTGACGGTGCAGGCGGCCCGCGCCATCGCGCCGATGAACCGGTCGCGCAGGTCGGGGGCGTCTGCGCCGTCCATCAGCCCGCCGCCCCCGCCTGCACGCGGCTGTCGATGTAGCGCGCGAAATCGTAGTTCGGCCGCTCCAGATGCGACAGATGCCCGGGTGCTGCCAGTGCCGAGGACAGCCCGCGATAGACCCGCTCGGTGCAGCCGCGGTCCT
>JBBQRM010000082.1:0-9709 GCA_038214855.1 Rhodobacterales bacterium
GGATCAGCTTCTGGTCGCTCTTCAAGGCTTCGGCGATGGCGCGGATGTGCTTGCCGCTGTCGGCGCCGACCTCCCACTTCATCGCAAACTCGTGGTCGGGATCGACCGAGCCGTCCTTGGGCGGCAGGTCGCGCACGTGCCCATAGGAGGCGAGCACGGTGTAGCCGGGGCCGAGATACTTGTTGATGGTCTTCGCCTTTGCGGGCGATTCGACGACGACGACAGCCATGGGGGCGACCTCCTGCGGCGCCGCGCCGGGCCCGCACCGGCGGCTTACTTGTCCGCAAGCCCCCGCCTTGTCAACCGCAGGACCGTGGACTGCCTCGCTGCGGTGGGTCTGCCTGGTCACTGTCGCCGCCCGCGGCGGCGCGCCTGCGCGCCGATGGCTTTGGGCCGCCGGGGAGCGTGGCTGTCGGGTCGGAGCGGCAGCGGGGTCAGGGCGCGATGCGGCCGACCTGTCCGCCGGGGAGCCGGGCGATCCGGCCGTCGAGCTCGAGTTCGAGCAGCAGCGCCGCGACCGCGGGTGCCGGACGGTCGAAGGCGCGGATCAGGATGTCCTCGGCCACCGGCGCCGCTCCGATCAGCGACAGGAGCGCGTCCGCGTCGCCAGCCGCGGGCTCGGTCGCGGGCAGCGCCTGCCGTTGCGGATGAGGCCGGGGCCGGGGTTGGCAAGTGGCGTCGATGAGCCCGGTTAGCGCCTCGGCGACGTCGGCCGCGGAGCGCACGAGCACCGCGCCGTCGCGGATCAGCGCGTTGCAGCCGCCGGCGCGCGCGTCCATCGGGCTGCCGGGGACCGCCATCACCTCGCGCCCCTGATCGAGGGCGGCGCGCGCGGTGATCAGGCTGCCGGAGCGCAGCGCGCCCTCGACGACCACCACGCCGAGCGCGAGACCCGAGACGATGCGGTTTCGGCGCGGGAAGTCCTGGGCCCTGGGGGCGTGGCCCGCCGGCATCTCCGACAGGCGCAGGCCGTGAGCTGCAATCTCCGCCGCAAGGGCGGCGTTCTCCGCCGGGTAGACGACATCGACACCGCCGGCCTGCGCCGCGACGGTCCCGGTGGCGAGGGACGCGCGATGCGCGGCCGCGTCGATGCCGCGGGCGAGGCCGGAGACGACGACATAGCCCATCGCGCCGAGCTCGGCCGCCAGACGCGCTGCCATCCGGGCACCGAGCGCCGAGGAATTGCGCGCGCCCACCAGCGCGACCGAGGGGCGCGCCGCGAGCGCGGGCGCGCCGAGCGCCCACAGAAGCGGCGGTGGGTCGGTGATGGTGGCGAGACGCGACGGGTAGTCAGGTGCTCCGAGCAGAAGCGCGCGCGCCCCCGCGGCCTCGGCGGCGCGCCACTCGGACTCGGCCTGCGGGAGGCCGCAGACAGCGTAGTCGCGGGTACCCGCATCCGCGGCGAGCTTCGGCAGCGCCGCGAGCGCCGCTGCGGCGGAGCCATGCTCGCGGATCAGCCGGATGAAGGTAACGGGTCCCACCCGGCGCGAGCGGGCGAGGCGCAGCCAGTCCAGCCGCTCGGCGTCGCTGCGAGGCAGGGCCTCGGGCGGGATCTTGGCGGAACTGGGTGCTGGGTCCTGCATGGGCGGCCTCCTCGGGAGAGGCATGGCAGCAATGGCTGAGGGAAAGCTGAATGGATGCTGGGTCGCACACGCGTGATATTCGTGCGCCCATGAGGCGCACACGCGTGATATTGTGGTGCACATGAAAGGCGATCGGGGCGGGGCTGCTGAAGCGGGAATGCACAGGCGGAAGGCTCATATCGTGTGTGTCCACGCGTGATACTGTGGCTATCAAATTGTTTTCGATAGATTTTTGCTGCCAGCAGGGTTGCGCACGAGCTCACGACCGTACCCGGACCGTTCCCGACCGGGCCTGGGCTGGCCTTGCCGCGAAGAGACGAGGGCAGCGCGGGCACGCGAGCGATGTCGCGGAAGTAGTCGGCCGGAGCTTGCATCAGGCGAGACGCTTGACGAGGATCATCAGCGGCAGCCGGAAGGCGCCCTGCGCCGTCTCGACCGTGCCGGTCTCGACGCCCTGGCGGCGCCAGAAGTGCTTTTCGTAGAAGCGGATGGCACGGTGGTTCTCGATCACGCAGTCGAGCTGCGCCAGCGTCGCGCCGGAGCGGCGCAGCCGCGCCTCGCCGTCCGCCAGCAGGAGGGCGGCGGCACCGGTGCCGCGGGCGGCGGCGGCGACGTAGATCTGGTCGATCCGGTTCTCCTGGACGACGCAGAGGCCGGCGAGTCCGTCCGGCGTCTCGGCGACCCGCAGCCGGTCGCCGAAGCCTCGAAGCCGCTGCTCGAAGGCATCGCGCGTGCGAAGCTCCACCAGCTCTGCGGGCACATGCGCGGCGTGGGCGTCGTGCCAGGCCGCGTGCCAGAGGTCCGCGGGCGGCGCCAGGTCCGCGAGCGGCGCCAGGTCTGCGGCGACCGCGGGACGAATCATCGTGCCGCTCAAGCGGCGCTGCCGCCCACGGTCAGGCCGCCGATCAACACCGTGGGCTGGCCGACCCCGACCGGCACCCACTGGCCGGCCTTGCCGCAATTGCCCATGCCGGGGTCGAGCGCCATGTCGCGGCCGATGGCGCGGATCTGCTTGAGCGCAGTGGCGCCGTCGCCGATCAGCGTCGCGCCCTTGACCGGGTGGCCTATGCGGCCGTCCTTCACCCGGTAGGCCTCGGTGCAGGAGAAGACGAACTTGCCGTTGGTGATGTCGACCTGGCCGCCGCCGAAGCCCACCGCATAGAAGCCGTCGCGCAGCTCTGCGAGGACGTCCGCCGGATCGGCCTCGCCGCCCAGCATGATCGTGTTGGTCATGCGTGGCATCGGCGCATGGGCGTAGGACTGGCGGCGGCCGTTGCCGGTGGCGGGCACACCCATCAGCCGGGCGTTCTGGCGATCCTGCATGTAGCCCACGAGGATCCCGTCCTCGATCAGTACGTTGCGCTGCGACGGTGTGCCCTCGTCGTCGAAGCTGATCGAGCCGCGGCGGTCGGGCAGGGTGCCGTCATCGACGACGGTGACGCCGGGGGCGGCGATGCGCTTGCCCATCAGACCGGCGAAGGCGCTCGTCTCCCTGCGGTTGAAATCGCCCTCCAGCCCGTGGCCGATGGCCTCGTGCAGCAGGATGCCGGGCCAGCCGGGGCCGAGCACCACATCCATCGCGCCCGCGGGTGCCGCCTCGGCGCGAAGGTTGACGGTGGCGATCCGGAGCGCCTCGCGCGCGATCTCCTGCCAGTGGCCGGTGCCCATCAGCGGCGCGAGGCCGTGGCGGCCGCCGGCGCCGGCGCTGCCCTGCTCTCGGCGGCCGTCCTGCTCGGCGATCACCGAGACGTTGAGGCGGACCATCGGACGGGCCTCGGCGAGGCGCAGCCCCTCGGGGCGCAGGATCTCGACCTCCTGCATCGAGGCGGCGAGACTGGCGGAGACCTGGACGACGCGGGGGTCGAGACCGCGGGCGAAGGCGTCGATCTCGCGCAGCATCTCGACCCTGACCGCGAACTCCGCGTCGTCGAACGGGTCGTGGTCGGTGTAGAGCCGCTGGTTCGTCGCCCGCGGCGGCGGTGCCATGGTGCCGCCGCCGACGCCGACCGCGAGACGGGCGGTCTCGGCGGCGCGAGTCAGCGCCGCTTCGGTAAGTTCGGTGGAATGCGCGTAGCCCGCAGCCGCGCCGCGCACCGCGCGCAGGCCGAAGCCCTGGGCGGCATCGACGCTCGCCGTCTTTAGCCGCCCATCGTCGAACATCAGCGCCTCGGAGCGGCGGCGCTCGAGGAAGAGCTCGCCGTCGTCTGCGCCCACGGTCGCGGCGCGGAGCGTGGCGAGCGCCCGGGTCTCGTCGAGGTCGGTCTCGAAGGGACGGAAGCGGGGGGTCTGCGGCATGATCTGCCTCCGGGTGACGGTGGGCTGGCCGCGAGCGGCGTAATGCCGCAAAGCGGCGGCTTGTCCTTGGGCCACTAATATGGTTCACCGCGCGAGGAAACAACATCGCCGCGGGCGGTGTTACGGATTGCGGGGATGCGGCGATGAGATCACGGATCGCACTGGCATGGGCAACGGTCGCGGCGCTGGTGGCCACGCCGGCGGCGTGGTCCCAGACGCTGGGGGAGCCGGAGGGCCTGCCGATCGTCGGCCAGCCGAGCCCCGGCGGCGTCGGCTTTCAGCCGGCCGCGACCGAGCAGGCCTTCGACATCCACTGGCTCGACACGATGGTCCACGGCATCATGATCGCCATCGTGCTCTTCGTGGTGCTGCTGCTCGCGGTGGCAGCCCTGCGCTTCAACCGCCGCCGCAACCCGACGCCGGCGGCCTTCACCCACAACACCAAGGTCGAGATCGCCTGGACCGTGGTGCCGATCCTGATCCTGATCGTGATCGGGTCGTTCTCGTTGCCGGTGCTGTTCGACCAGCTCGAGGTGCCGGAGCCGGACGTGACGATCAAGACCACCGGCAACCAGTGGTTCTGGTCCTATGAATACCCCGACTACGAGTTCTCGTTCGACAGCCTGATGCTGCTGCCGGAAGAGCTGGCGGATTACGGATACACCGAGGACCAGTACCTGCTGGCCACCGACACGGCGGTCGTCGTGCCGGTGGGTGCGGTGGTCAAGCTGCAGACAACCGGTGCGGACGTGATCCATTCGTGGACGATCCCGGCCTTCGGCGTGAAGATGGACGCGATTCCCGGGCGGTTGAACGAAACCTGGTTCCGTCCGGAGCGCGAAGGCGTATACTTTGGCCAGTGCTCGGAGCTCTGCGGCAAGGACCACAGCTACATGCCGATCACCGTCAAGGTGGTGAGCCCCGAGGTCTACACAGCCTGGCTCGACTGGGCGATCGACGAATACGGCGGCACGCGGCCCGAGGCGGACGTGGCGCTGGCCAACTGAGCGAGGCGGCGACTCCGCCGCGGAGACGCGCATGACCGATGCGACATGGACGCAGGCGGATACGGTCCGCGAGCCGCAGTTCGGCGATTACGTCGAGCTTCTGAAGCCGCGGGTGATGCGGCTGGTGGTCTTCACGGCGCTCGTCGGGCTGTTGGCGGCGCCGGTACCGGTGCATCCGGTGCTGGCGCTGGCCGCGATCGTGTGCATCGCCGTGGGCGCGGGCGCCTCGGGCGCGCTCAACATGTACACCGACTGGGACATCGACGCGGTGATGAAGCGCACCGCCCGCCGTCCGATCCCATCGGGGCGGGTGACTCGCGGCGAGGCGCTGACGATCGGCCTCGCGCTCGCGGGTTTCTCGGTGGTGATGCTGGGGCTCTTCGCGAACCTCGTGGCCGCGGGCCTGCTCGCCTTCACCATCTTTTTCTATGCGGTCGTCTATTCGATCTGGCTCAAGCGCGCGACGCCGCAGAACATCGTGATCGGCGGTGCCGCCGGGGCCTTCCCGCCGATGATCGGCTGGGCCGCGGCCACGGGCGGGGTCTCGCTCGAGAGCGGGCTGATGTTCGCACTGATCTTCCTGTGGACGCCGCCGCATTTCTGGGCGCTGGCGCTGTTTCGCAACGAGGATTATGCGCGCGCGGGCGTGCCGATGCTGCCCGTGACGGCCGGGCCGCGGGCGACGCGCAACCAGATCCTGCTCTATGCGCTGGTGCTGGCACCGGTCGCCGTGCTGCCGGCCTTCACCTCGGTCGGCGGGCCGGTCTATCTCGCGGGTGCGCTGGTGCTCAACGCGCTGTTCGTACGCGGCGCCTGGCGGGTCTGGCGGCGCGACGAGGCCGAGGCGATCGCCGACGGGCACCGGGCGGAGAAGCGGTTCTTCGGCCTGTCGATCCTCTATCTGTTCCTGCATTTCGGCCTGCTGCTGGCCGAGGCGGGGCTCCACGCCATCGGGCTCGTGCCCGCGGCCTGGCCGGTCCTCGCCTGATCCCGGAGTGACGCGCATGCGACCCGACAGCCACGAGCTCTACGGGCGGCGAAAGAGCCGCAACCTCGGCGTCGGCCTGGTGCTCGGCGCCTTCGTCGCGCTGATCTTCGCGGTGACGATCGTCAAGCTGACCGAGGGCGCCTCGATGCAGGCGTTCGATCACGCGCTGCGCCCCGAGCTCGTTCCCGCGGCGGGGAACTGAGCGATGCCCGCGGATCGCAACGGGCGCCTCGCGCTGCGCCTCGGCGCGGTGGTGACGGTGATGCTGGGGCTGAGCTTCGCCGCAGTGCCGTTCTATAACTGGTTCTGCCGCGTCACCGGCTACGCCGGCACCACGCAGGTCGCCACCGCCCCCGCGGCCGAGCCGGTGGCCGAGACGGTGACGGTGCGTTTCGACGCCAACACCGCGCCGGGGATGCCCTGGAGCTTCCGGCCCAAGGTGCGGACGATGCAGCTCCGCCTGGGTGAAACGGGCCTCGCCTTCTACGAAGCCTACAACCCGACCGATGTCCCGGTGGCGGGGCAGGCGAGCTTCAATGTCGCGCCGTTCTCCGCCGGCGGCTACTTCGACAAGATCGCCTGCTTCTGCTTCGAGCTGCAGGTGCTGCAGCCCGGCGAGCGGGTGGACATGCCGGTGACCTTCTACGTCGATCCGGCGATGCTCGAGGACCCCGACGCGGGCGGCGTGACGCAGATCACGCTCTCCTACACGATGCATCCGGCCGATTTGCCCGAGGAGCTCGCCGCGGCGGGCGATGCGGCGCCGGGCCGGACCACGACCAACTAGAGGGACCCCGCGATGGCCGGCCACAAGAACCACGACTACCATATCCTGCCCCCGAGCATCTGGCCCTTCGTCGGCGCGCTCGGCGCGTTCACCATGCTGATCGGGGCGGTGCTCTATTTCCACACCGACATGCCCTGGGTCGGGCTGATCGGCCTCGTGATCGTGCTCTACACGATGTTCGCCTGGTGGTCCGAGGTCATCGCCGAGAGCCGCGCGGGCGATCACACGCCGGTGGTCCAGATCGGCCTGCGCTACGGCATGATCATGTTCATCGTCTCGGAGGTGATGTTCTTCGCGGCCTGGTTCTGGTCGTTCTTCAAGCATGCGATGTACCCGATGGCGGCGGTGGACAACACCTGGCCGCCGCCGGGCATCGAGACCTTCGACCCCTGGCACCTGCCGCTTATCAACACGCTGATCCTGCTCTGCTCCGGCTGCGCCGCAACCTGGGCGCATCACGCGCTCGTCCACGAGAACGACCGCCAGCAGATGAAATGGGGCCTGTGGCTCGCGATCCTGCTGGGGCTGCTGTTCACCTTTTTCCAGGCCTACGAGTATAGCCACGCCCAGTTCGGCTTCGCCGGCAACATCTACGGCGCGAACTTCTACATGGCGACGGGCTTCCACGGCTTTCACGTGATCATCGGCACGATCTTCCTCGCAGTCTGCCTGCTCAGGGTCTACCGCGGCGACTTCACGCAGGACAAGCACGTGGGCTTCGAGGCGGCGGCCTGGTACTGGCACTTCGTCGACGTGGTCTGGCTGTTCCTGTTCTTCTCGGTCTACATCTGGGGCTCGACCTGACCGCTGCCGCGCCCGTCGTGCCGCCCCGGCGGCGCATCCTGCCGGTGCTGGTCTTCGGAGTGCTGGGGACTGTGATCCTCTTGGCGCTGGGATACTGGCAGGTCCAGCGGCTCGCCTGGAAGACCGAAATCCTCGACCGGATCGAGGCGCGGCTGGCCGAGCCTCCGGTGCCGGTGCCGGCAAGCCCCTCGCCGGAGGCCGACCGCTACCGCCGCATCGCCGCCAGCGGGACCATCGTGCCGGGAGAGCTGCACGTGTACACTTCCGCCCCGCCCCGGGGTGTCGGCTACCGGGTGATCGTGCCGCTGGAGCTCGACGACGGCAGACGGATCCTGCTCGACCGTGGCTTCGTGCCCGACGAGGAGAAGGACGCGCCGCGGCTGGTTGGGCCCATCGCGGTCGAGGGCGCGCTGGACTGGCCGCGCGAGACCGACCGGTTCACGCCCGATCCCGACCGCGCCAAGAACATCTGGTTCGCTCGCGACGTAAGCGCGATGAGTGCCGCGCTCGAAAGCGAGCCGGTGATGCTGGTGACTTCGGCCAGCGACGATCCCGCCGCCCCGATGCCGCTTCCGGTCAGCGTCGCCATCCCCAACAGCCATCTCGGCTATGCGATCACCTGGTTCGGGCTGGCCTTGGTCTGGGCGGGGATGACAGTCTCCCTGCTATGGCGTATCAAGCGCCCGACCGGCTGAAGCGAAAGCTCTGTATCCATGCACTACATCTCGACCCGCGGCGCCGCGCCGAGGCTCGGCTTCGAGGCGGCGATGCTCGCGGGCCTCGCCGACGACGGTGGCCTCTACCTGCCCGAGAGCTGGCCGGAGATGACCCGGACCGAGATCGCAGAACTCGCCGGGCTCCCGTTCGAGGAGGTCGCGCTCCGGGTGATGCGGCCCTTCATGGGCGACGCCTTCACCGACGCGGAGTTCCGCGACCTGCTCGCGCGGGCCTATGTGGGCTTCGCGCATCCCGCGCGCTGCCCACTCGTCCAGACCGGCCCGAACGACTGGATGCTCGAGCTGTTCCACGGGCCGACGCTCGCCTTCAAGGACGTGGCGATGCAGCTGATCGGCCAGATGTTCGAGGCGAGCCTCGCGCGCTCCGGCCGGCATCTGACCATCGTCGGCGCCACCAGCGGCGACACCGGCTCGGCGGCGATCGAGGCGTTCCGCGGGCACGCGGGCGTCGATGTCTTCGTGCTGTTCCCCGAGGGCCGCGTCTCCGACGTCCAGCGCCGGCAGATGACCACGCCAGACGAGGCGAACGTCCACGCAATCGCCATCGACGGCGACTTCGACGACGCGCAGGCCCTTGTGAAGGACATGTTCAACGACCACGGCTTTCGCGACGCGGTCGGCTTGTCGGGCGTCAATTCCATCAACTGGGCCCGTGTGCTCGCGCAGGTCACCTATTACTTCACCGCCGCCGTCTCCCTCGGCGCCCCGCATCGAGCGATCAGCTTCACCGTGCCCACTGGCAATTTCGGCGACGTCTTCGCTGGTTACGTCGCCAGGCGAATGGGGCTGCCGATCGACCGGCTGGTGATCGCGACCAACCGCAACGACATCCTGCACCGGACCTTTGCCGAGGGCGCGCACTTGAAGGAGCGGGTGGCGCCGACGATCAGCCCGTCGATGGACATCCAGGTGAGCTCGAATTTCGAGCGCCTGCTCTTCGAGCTCTACGATCGCGAAGGGCCGGCGGTGTCGGCGCTGATGGCCGAGCTCCGCGAACAGGGTGGCTTCACTCTCTCCCAGGGCGCATTGGCGCGGTTGCGCGAGAGCTTCGACAGCGCCGCGGTCTCGGAGGACGAGACGCGCGCCACCATCGCCGCGATGCACCGCGAGACCGGCCTGGTGATCTGCCCCCACACCGCCGTGGGGGTCGCGGCCTCCCGTGCCCGGCGCGGCGATCCTTCGGTGCCGATGGTCGTGCTCGCCACCGCCCATGCCGCCAAGTTCCCCGACGCGGTGGAGGCCGCGACCGGCCTGCGCCCGGCGCTCCCCGGCCGGATGGCGGACCTGATGGAGCGGCCCGAGCGGATCGTCCGCGTCGAGAACGACCTCGCCGCCATCCAGGCGCTGATCCGGCGCGAGATCGCGGCGGAAGCGATATCATGAGCGTCGGGGTCCACCGTCTGCCCAACGGCCTGCGTATCGTCACCGAACCGATGCCCGGGCTGCGCTCGGCCGCGATCGGCCTGTGGGTGACCGCGGGCGGCCGGCACGAGCGCGTCGAGCAGAAC
>JBBQRM010000083.1:0-9698 GCA_038214855.1 Rhodobacterales bacterium
CTGGCGCGTGTAGGCGGTGGCGAAGATCGGCTCGATCCCCGATGAGACGTTGCCGGCGAGCATCGAGGTCGTCCCCGTGGGCGCGATCGAGGTAAGCAGCGCGTTGCGCAGCCCCCAGCGAGCGATGTCCGCCCGAACGTCGGCGTCGAGCGCCTGCACAGCCTCGCTCGCGAGGTGCCGCTCGGCGTCGTAGAGCGGGAAGCTACCCTTCTCGCGCGCCAGCGCCGCTGAGGCGCGATACGCGGCGTTCTGGATCTCACGCGCCCAAAGACCGGCGGCGGCGACCGCCTCGTCGCTGCCGTAGACGTGCCCGAGCATTGCCAGCGCATCGGCAAGCCCGGTGACACCAAGCCCGATCCGCCGCTTCGACAGAGCCTCGGCGCGCTGCTCGGGCAGCGGGAAAAGCGACACGTCGACGGCGTTGTCGAGCAGCCGCACGCCCGCCTCGACGAGCTGGCGCAGCTCGACCAGATCGAGTGCCGCTTCTGCCTCGAACGGCCGCACGACCAGCCGCGCGAGGTTGATCGAGGCGAGCGAACAGGCGCCGTTCGCCGGCAGCGGTTGCTCGGCGCAGGAATTGGTGGCCGAGACCGTCTCGAGGTAGTTGATCGGGTTGCGCGCATTCATCCGGTCGATGAACAGCACGCCGGGCTCGGCCATCTCATACGTGCGCTGCATGATCCGGTCCCACAGCGCCCGTGCCGGCACCGAACGCGCGACCGCGCCGTCCCAAATGAGGTCCCAGGGCGCATCGGCCTCGACCGCCGCCATGAAGGCGTCGGTGATCAGGACCGACAGGTTGAAGTTGCGCAGCCGCGTCCGCTCGGCCTTGGCGTCGATAAATGCCTCGATGTCGGGATGGTCGCAGCGCAGCGCCGCCATCATCGCCCCACGACCCGAACCCTCGACCAGCATCCGGCACATCGCGTCGCAGACGTCCATGAACGCGAGCGGCCCGCCCGCGGCGGCGCCGGTGCCGCGCACCGGGCTGCCGTGCGGCCGCACCGTCGAGAAATCGAAGCCGATGCCGCCGCCCATCTTCATCGTCAGCGCCGCGTCCTTCAGCGTGTCGCACATGCCCTCGATCGAATCGGGGACGTCGCGCATCACGAAGGTGTTGTAGAGCGTCACGTCCCGCTCGGTGCCCGCGCCAGCCAGGATGCGCCCCGCAGGCAGCAGTCTGAACCCCTGAAACGCCGCGTAGAACTCGCTCTCCCGCAGGAGCCGCGTCTCCGCCCGCTCGCTTGCGGCCAGCGCCCGCGCAACGCGCCGCCAGGTTTCCTCCATTCCGGCTTCGGGCACTCCGCCGGGTGGCGTGAACCGGTACTTCATGTTCCAGATCTGCGACGAGATCGCCGCAGTGAAGGGTGTCGTTCCGGTCGCCTCGAGCACTTCGTAGTACATGTCGTCCTCCACTCGCATTAAGATTTGACGGAGTTTAGTATATGTGAGACGCGGCGTCATGTCGCTAAAAGGGTGAACACGCGGCAAATAGCGCAAGCGGCCTTTGCGCTCTTCATTCTCGGCAAGAACCTCACCAGCTCATCCTCTGGCGGCGAACAGACAAGCAGGCTGCAACTCCAAGGGCTTTTAGCTCAACTTAGACAGAAAGTCTCGCCAGGCGTAAAAGCTGTTAATCTTAAATTTTAGCCACTTGGGATCGCAGCAACTGTGCATCGTTCCGCGAGGGCGGCCTGTATCACTCCGGAGAGCGCGCGGCGTACCAGGCGGCGACTGCTTCGCGATCCTCCGCGCTCAGGCTGTGCGCCGCGGTGGTCATCAGGTCGGCGAAGCGGCTGCCGCCGCGCCCGGCCTCCTGCGCATAGAGCGCGAGCTGGTCGCGCAGATACCCCGGATACTGCCCGTCGAGCCTGGGAAAGACCGCGAGCCCGCGCCCTTCCCGTGGCGCGTGGCAGCCCTCGCAGGCCGCGACATCCTCGTCCGGCACCCCGTGCATCGCGATTTCCTCGCCGCGGCCAAGCAGGTCGGGCGGCACCTCCGCCGCGGCCAGCGCCGGCACGCCCCCGTCCGGTCGAGCATAGTAATCCGCCAGCGCCGCGAGCTCCTCGGCCGACAGCCGCCCGACCGCGGCCTGCATGATGCCGCTCGCGCGAAAGCCCTCCGCATAGGCTTCCAGCGCGGCGAGCAACGTCTCGGCGTTCTGGATGTCGAGCCGCGGGAAGGCGCCGTTCGGATCACCGCGCCCATCGAGCCCGTGGCAGCGTACGCAAGTCGCGAGCCCCGCGGGCCGCGGCGGCACCGCCGGCGGCGGCACCTCGGCGAGCGGCCCGAAGGCGAGCGCACGGTACGCCGCGGCCGACATCCCCGGCAGACGCTCCAGGAACGCCACCATCGACCAGACCTCGTCCTCGCGCTCGCGCACCGGCCAGGCGGGCATGCCGGTGTATTTCACCCCGTGCTGGACGATCCAGTGAAGCTCCTTCGGCTCCCATTGCGGCACTTTTTCCGCCAGGTCCGGCGGCTCCGGCGTCATCTCGCGCACGACAGCCCCCCGCGGCCGCGCAGGTGTGCCGTGGCAGAAGGCGCAGCCGGTCTCGAAATGCCCGGCCCCGCGGCGCACCCGCGCCTCGGTCACCAGGTCCTCCGGCACCTCCTCGGAGGCATGGAACTTCACCGAGCGGCGCATCGTCGTGTGCAGCAGCCAACTCGTCACCGCCCAGTGCCCCGAGCTCGCCCCGAGCGGGATCACCCCCGACCACAGCACCAGCGCCCCCGCAACGGCGACCGCGAGCAGAAATGCCACGACACGGCGCAGGGTCAGCCGCATCACCCGTCCCCCGCGGACGCCTGCGCGCCGAGCTCGCGTCCCACCAGCACGAGGCCGCCCAGAAGGTACACCGCCCCCCCCGCCCCCAGCATGATCATGCCCCCCAAAGCCTGATCAGCGAGGATTGCGTCGAGCCCGCCGCCGCCGATCGTGCAGATCGGCACCCGCGCGAGCCCGATCAGCACGCCGAGCAGCGTCATGTGCATCGACGTGAAGAAGAGCGCCGCCGCCCCCGCCAGGGCCCCGCCGCGCCCCGCGCCCGCCGCGCAGGCGAGCGCCGAGCTCCAAACCGCGAGCGCCACCCCCAGGAACGACGCCTGCTCCACCGCGAAGGCCCAGGCCTCGGTCCGCGCCGCGAGATGCAGCGCCGGCGCGTGCCAGCCCCAGATCACCACCAGATCGGCGAGGCTCGCGGCCGCGGGCCAGGCCAAGGCACTACGCGGCACGGGCAGGCGCGCGAGACGCGGCACCAGCCCCACCGCGATCAGCGGCGCCGCGACGGCCGTGACGGCCATGTGGATCGCCATATGCGCCGCAAAGCTTCCGTGCGCGGCCGCGGGCAGCGGCCCCAGCCAGACCCCCGCCAGCACCAGCGCCCCGGCGCCGAGCGCGATGTCGCCTCTCACCGGCACGTGTCGATCAGCAGGATCGGCAGGCTCACGTAGAGCACGCCGATGATCGACAGGACGCAGAGCGTGATCGCCACATGCGTGAGGAACCGGTGCCGCTCCTCCGGCGTATCGGCCTCGAAATGCAGGTCGCCGCCGGTGATGCTGCGCCCGCGCACCCGCCAGAGGCTCAGGAGCACCAGAAGGATCGCCGCAATGGCGACAGCGCTTGCCCCGCCGACCGCCCAGAGCATCGGGTCGAGCGCCGCCTCCCGCCCCGACTTGGCGCAGAAGACAGCGACGCTGGCATAGACCACGACGAAATGCACCGACCAGATCACGGGCGCGGTGATCATCAGCCACAGGTCCGTGCCTTCGCCGGTCTCTTGGCCCTCGGATGCTGCATCGGCCTTGGTCATGCGACGAGCGGAAAGCCTCCGATCACGAGGGTGGTGACGAGTGCGGTGAACAGCATGAAGTGCCAGAAGAGCGAGACGTTCCACAGATCGGCGTCGAACTTCGGGGTCAGCCGCCCGGCGAAGCTCGCCGCGAGGCAATAGGCCTGCATCACCACGCCCGCACCGACGTGCAGCGCCGTCCAGACCGCGAGCGCCCAGACGATGGCCGGATAGGAATGCGCCGTCGGGTCGAGCCCGGTGAACCACGGCCCCGCCAGCAGCGCCGCGACACCCGCCAAGGCCGCCAGGATCGCCGCCGCCAGCGCCCCGCGCGCCGGACCCACCGCGGCGCTGGCGTTGAGCTTGCGCGCACCCAGCGTCAGGCCCCAGCTCACGAACAAGAGCACGCCCGCCATCAGCGGCCAGACCCAGCCGGGACCCTGGGCGTCCGCGGGCGGGAAAGTCTCGTGGACGGTCCAGAAGAAGAAATAGCCGAACACCAGGCCGAGGAACGCCGTCAGGTCTCCCAGCATGGTGATGAACATCGCCCACCAACCGGTCGAGCGCACCCCCGAGACATAGAGCGGCACGCTCACACCAAGGCCGATGTCCTTTTCGTCCTTCTCGGGATGCTCTGCGGTTCCGGTCCAATTCCAGTAGATGATGGTCGCGAGCGCGAGCAGGCTCGCCACCCCTGTCGCCCACCACCAGTGATAGGTCGCAAAGATGAACGAGGCCCCCAGCGTCGCCGCGGCGATCATTGTCACATAAGTCGGCCCCGCCACGCGCAGACACTGGATGGGCTTGGCGTCGAGCACCGAGGTGATCAGCGTCTCGCGTCGACCCTCCGGCGCGTCGTTGAGGTAGAAGCGCCCCTCGTCGTACTTGCGCAGGAAGTCGGGGTCGTCCCAGATCGGATAGCGGCTCTCGATCAGCGGCACGGAGCGCGCCCCCCAGGGCTTCGGCGGCATCTCCATCATCCAATCCACCGTACCCGCGCCCCAGGGGTTACGCTCCGCCTCGTCCGCACGCCCCTTGGGCCGCAGTACGTCCCAGGCCGCGACCAGGAACCCCGCGGCGAATACGAAGGCCCCCGCACTCGAGATCAGGTTCAGCGTGTCCACCCCGAGCGCGGAGGGATAGGTGAACACCCTGCGCGGCATCCCCATCAGCCCGGTCAGATGCATCGGCAGGAAGGCCACGTTGAACCCGGTGAACATCAGCCAGAACGCCCAGATGCCCAGTCGGCGCGACAGCATCTTGCCGCCCACGATCGGGTAATTATAGTCGATGCCCCCCATCAGCTGGAACAGCATGCCCCCGAACAGCGTGTAGTGCAGGTGCGCGACGACGAAATAGCTGTCGTGCGCCAGGAAGTCGAAGGGCGCGATGGCGATCATCACGCCGGTCAGCCCTCCGGCCACGAAGATCGCGAGCGCGCCCATCGCGAAAAGCATCGGGATCGAGCGCGTGACGCGGCCGAGCAGCAGCGTCGCGATGAAGGCGAATATCTGGATGCCGGTCGGGATCGCCACCGCCTCGGAGGCCGCCGAGAAGAACCCCAGGCTGATCGCCGGCATCCCCGTCGTGAACATGTGGTGCACCCACAGCCCGAAGCTGATGAACCCGGTGCCCATCGCCGACAGCACGATCCAGGAATAGCCGGCGATCGGACGGCGCGCGAAGGTCGGCACCATCATCGCGAGAAGTGCGATCGAGGGCAGGAAGACGATGTAGACCTCCGGGTGTCCGAAGATCCAGAACAGGTGCTGCCACAGCAGAGGATCGCCGCCGCGGTCGGGATCGAAGAATGGCCAGTCGAAGGCGCGCTCCATCTCGAACAGGAAGTCGCCCGCGATCAGCGGCGGGAACGCGAAGAGGATCATGCCGCCCACGATCAGCACGTACCAGGCATAGAGCGGGATCAGGTTCAGCCGCATCCCCGGCGGCCGGCATTTCAGGACGCCGACGATCAGCTCGACCGCCGCGGCGATCGAGGCGACCTCGATGAACGACAGGCCGAGCAGCCAGATGTCGGCGCCGAGCCCCCCCTGCTCGGTGGTCAGCGGCGGATACATGAACCAGCCGCCGTTCGGTGCGACACCGAAGAAGATCGAGCCGCAGACGAAGACGCCCCCGATCACGAAGCACCAGTAGCCGAAGGCCGACAGCCGCGGGAACGGCAGGTCGCGCGCGCCCAGCAGCGCCGGCAGGATCATGATCGCCACCGCCTCGAAGATCGGTACCGCGAACAGGAACATCATCGCCGTACCGTGCAGGGTGAAGACCTGGTTGTAGAGCTCCGCCGAGATCAGGTCGTTGTCCGGCACCGCGAGCTGCGCGCGGATCATCAGCCCCAGCACGCCGGCGAAGGCCATGAAGCCGAAGGCGGTCAGCGTGTACCACAGCCCGACCTCGGAATTGTTGACCGCCGTCCAGTAGCGCCAGCCCTGCGGCGTCGCCCAGACCTTCGACAGCCGCTCCTCCTGGCCGCGGCGGATCTCGGGGTCGTCCTGGGGATCGGCGGCGGCGTCGGTCATCCAGGCCATCCCGTCGCGCACGGCGCAAACGTGAACGAATGGTAAAAACGATCAAATTTCTCCAATGAAATCAGCATAGGGTGTCGTCTTTCACTGTGAAAGGCCCTCGATTTCACACCCCTGCCCTCCCCGATCCGCATCATTTCAGCCCGTAGAGGAACTCGGCGATGGCCCGGATATCGGCCTCCGGCAGCATCGCATATCCGGGCATGTGGACCCCCGGCTTCATCGCCGAGGGCGCCGCGATCCAGGACGCGAGCGTCTCGACCGAGGTCTCCGCGAGCCCCGCCCCGATCGTCCGCCGCCCGCCGACATGGGTGAGGTCCGGCCCCACCTCGCCCAGCTCGACGATGCCCCGCACCCTGTGGCACCCCCCGCAGCCCGCGCCAAGGAACAGCTCCCGCCCCCGCGCCATCGTGTCCTCCGGCGCCGCGGGCGCGGCTTCCCGCGCCAGCCAGGCCTCGAATTCCTCCGGTTCCTCCACCACCACCGCGAAGGCCATCAAGGCGTGCGAGGTGCCACAGAACTCGGCGCAGGCTCCCCGATAGAGTCCCGGCCGCTCGGGGTTCAGCACCAGCCGGTTCTCCCGGCCGGGGATCATGTCCATCTTCCCGCCGAGCGAGGGGATCCAGAACGAGTGGATCACCTCCGCCGCGGTCAGCCTCAGCTCGACCGGCCGCCCCGCCGGCAGGCGGATCTCGTTCGCCGTCACCGTGACCCCGCCCTCGGGCGCTTCATATCGGACCCGCCACCACCATTGCTCGCCGTGGACCTCGACGCGCAGCGTGCCTTCCGGGACCGGATCGCGCTCCAGCAGCCGCAGCCCGAACCCAAGCAGCAGCGCCAGCACCAGCGTCGGAAAGATCACGCCCCCCACGACGATCAGGAGCTTCGCATGGCGCTCGGTATGCTCGGATGGTGCGCGCAGCACCCCCCAGACCGCCGCGCCCATCACCAGTATCCAGATCGCCGCCGCAGAGCCGAGCATCACGTAGAACAGCCGGCCGATCTCGGCGGCATCCGTGCCGGCGAAGTTCAGCGCCGATTGCGGGCCGCAGCCCGCGAGCGAGACGAGCGCCACCCGCCCCGACAGGCGGCGCAGGGTCAGGAGCGGCACGGGGCCATCGGTCGGCGGTGGGGCATCGATGGACTACTCTGGCCTCGTCGGTGTCGCGGCGGCGAGCTTGGCGCGAAACGCGGGCGCGCTCAATGCCTTCCGGCGCTGCCGAGGGAACCAACGAAGCGCCGCCGGGTTCCCTAGTCCATGGCGCAGGGGCGGCTTGCCGCGCGAGCTCTCCGCTGCAGGGAAAGAGCGCTGCGTGTTCACCTGGATCACCGATTTCATGAGCCGCATCGGTCTGGTCGCGGTCTTCGGGCTGATGCTGGGCGAGAACGTCTTCCCGCCGATCCCATCGGAGCTGGTGATGCCGCTTGCCGGGTTCCTGGCGGCGCAGGGGGAGATGTCGCTGTGGCTCGCGATCGTGGCGGGCACGGCGGGGTCGGTGGCGGGGGCGCTGCTGTGGTACTGGGTGGGGGTGAGGTTCGGCCGAGACCGGCTGCGGAGGCTCGCGGAGCGGCACGGGCGGTGGCTCACCGTCTCGCCGTCGGACGTGAACGGGGCGATCGGCTGGTTCGAGCGCTACGGCTGGTGGGCGGTGTTTTTTGGGCGGATGATCCCCGGGGTGCGGACGCTGGTCTCGGTGCCGGCCGGGATGGCGCGGATGCCGATGCTGCCGTTCCTGGCCTTCACGACGCTCGGCAGCCTGCTCTGGACGGGCCTTCTCGCCTGGGCGGGCTACCTGCTGGAATCGCAGTACGAGAAGGTGTCGCAATGGGTGAACCCGGTCTCGAACGTCATCCTGGCGGGGATCGTCGGGCTTTACCTCTGGCGTCTGGTCCGGGGCAGCGGCAAGCAGGCGTGAAAGACGGGTCTTTCACGGCCATTCACTGTGAAAGCTGCACGTTACCATTGAAAACGTTGGATAAATTTCAGCGTTTTTACCAGATGTTAGGATTTGGCGCACCACGGGCGGGAACCGGAACCAAGCGCGCGCGCCCGCGTTTCGCCGATGAGAGAGCCGCGGGGGCGACATGCAGGTGATGACCGGTTACGTCTCGGCGGTGCAGGAGGGAAGGTTCCGGCTGACCGAACCCGGCGGGCGCTCGCAGCTCTTCGTGCTCGACGCGGGCGCGCGGGTCGAGGCGCAGGATCTCGGGGCGCTCGCCGACGCGGGCGGAATGGTGCAGGTCCGCTACGACGACATCGAGGCGCGGGAGGCCAAGCGCGCCTTGGCGCTCGCCCGCGTGAGGAGCGTGGCATGAGCGGGCGCGTCGGTGGCGGGACCGCGGCGCATTTCCTGCGCAACTGGTCGCTGCCGCGGCAGGCCGCGGGCGCCGACCACAGGACGGCCGCCGCCCGCAGCACGCTGTCGCAGGGGCTGCGGCCGCGGCTCGAGGGTGCGGACACGGTTGGAACCAGCGTCTGTCCCTATTGCGCGGTGGGGTGCTCCACGCTGGTCTATGCACGCGAGGGGCGGATCATCCAGATCGAGGGCAACCCGGAGAGCCCGATCAACGCCGGCACCTTGTGTCCCAAGGGGGCGACGCTCTTCAGCCTGCACAGCAATCCCAACCGGCTGACCCGCGTGAAATACCGCGCGCCGCACGCGACCGAATGGGAGGAGAAGCCGCTCGACTGGGCGATGGCGCGGATCGCGGAGCTGGTGAAGCGGACCCGCGACGAAACCTTCGTCGAGGCGCTGCCGGACGGGACGCGCGTCAACCACACGCTCGGGATCGGCTCGCTGGGGGGTGCGACGCTCGACAACGAGGAGAACTACCTAATCAAGAAGGTGTTCGGCGGCGGGCTGGGCATGGTCTGGATCGAGAACCAGGCGCGGGTCTGTCACTCGAATTCGGTCCCCTCGCTCGGCGCCTCCTTCGGGCGGGGCGCAGCGACGATGCCGCAATGGGATGTCGCCAATTCCGACTGCGTGCTGGTCATGGGCTCGAACATGGCCGAGGCGCATCCGATCGCGTTTCGCTTCGTCATGCAGGCCAAGCAGAAGGGCGCGACGGTCATCCATGTCGACCCGCGGTTCACCCGGACCTCGGCGCTCGCCGACCTCTATGCGCCGATCCGGGCGGGAACCGACATCGCGTTCCTCGGCGGGGTGATCCGGCACCTGCTCGAGAACGAGCTGTGGTTCCGCGACTTCGCGCTCGCCTACACCAACCTCGCGACGATCATCGACGAGAACTTCACGAGCGCGGGCGAAGGCGACGGCCGCTTCTCGGGCTGGAGCGAGGAGAAGCAGCGCTACGTCTTCGACAGCTGGCAGTACGAGGGGCTGGTCGTACCCTC
>JBBQRM010000084.1:0-9513 GCA_038214855.1 Rhodobacterales bacterium
CGAGGCTCTGGGAGATCACGCCGCGGCCGATGCGCCCGCGCAGGGCGCCGAGCAGCAGCACGGCGCCGGCGCCGACGCCCGAGGCCTCGGTGGGCGTGGCGAGGCCCGCGAGGATCGAGCCGAGCACCGCCACGATCAGGAGCATCGGCAGGGCGAGCGACACGATGGTGTCCCAGACGAGCCCCTGCCGCTCCTCGGGCGCGAGCGCCGGGGCCTTGGGCGCGAGGCTCGGGCGCAGGAAGGTGAGCACGGCGATGTAGAGAAGGTAGAGGCCCGCGAGCGCGAAGCCCGGGACGATCGCCGCGACGAAGAGCTTGCCGAGCGAGATCGACAGCAGATCGCCCATGAAGACCAGCATGATCGACGGCGGGATCAGGATGCCGAGCGTGCCGGCGCTCGCGACGGTGCCGGCGGCGAGCGAGGGCGCATAGCCGCGATCGACCATCGCGGGGACCGCGAGCAGCGTCAGCATCACCACCGAGGCGCCGATGATGCCGGTGGCGGCGGCGAGGATCGTGCCCATCAGCACCACCGCGAGCGCGAGCCCGCCGGGCACGGCGCGCAGCAGCCGCTGGAGCGTGGCGAGCAGGTCCTCGGCGATGCGGGTCTTCTCCATGATGACGCCCATCAGGATGAACATCGGTGCGGCGACCAGCACCTGGTTCTGGATAACGCCGCCGAAGATGCGGTTGGGCAGCAGCGTCACCTGCGCGAGCCGCAGCTCGCCGGTCAGATAGGCCATGAGCCCGAAGACGAGCGACACGCCCATCAGCATGATCGCGACCGGCGCCCCGGTGAAGAGCCCCAGGATCAGCGACAGGAACATCAGCCCCGGCAGGGCCGCCTGCAAGGCCTCGGTCACGCCCGCCTCCAGGGAGAGGCGAGAAGGTCGGGCCTTCGCAGCGCCACGATCAGGCGCGCGGCCACCGACAGGGCGCCGACGATGGTCAGCACCGCCGAGAGCGGCACCGCGGTCTTGATGATCCAGCGCTGCGGCACGCCGAGGCCCCCGGCGCTGCCCTCGCCGCGCTGGAACGAGCGCCAAGCGAAATCGCCGCCGAACCAGATCAGCAGCGCCATGAACGGGATCAGGAACAAAAAGATCGCAACGAGCTCGATGCGCAGGCGCGTGCGTTCCTGGAGCTTCTCGGAGAAGACGTCGATGCGCACATGCGCGTCGAGCGCATAGGCATAGCCGAAGGCGAGGATCGCGATCGCCCCGTGCAGGTGCCATTGCAGCTCCTGCAGCAGGATCGAGCCGGTGGCGAAGAACCGTCGTCCGATCACGTCGTAGAGGATCACCGCCATCAGCACGAGCAGGAGCCAGCCCGTGACCCGCGCAATCAGGCGACAGGGGGCGATCAGCGCGTCGGAGAGGCGGAGGAGGCTCTGCATGTCCGGTCCCGGGGGCGGACGCGCCGCCCCCGGTGCTCGGTCAATCGACATAGGCGAGGTCGGACCACTTCTTGTATTCCTCGCGGAACGCGCTGAGGCTCTCCCAGGCGCGCTTGAAGTCGGCGTCCTCGGCGCTCTTCTCCGCCACGACCTCATCCCACGCGTCGCGGAAGGCCTGCATCATCTCGTCGTTCCACTTGTGGACGATGACGCCCTGGGCCTCGAGCTCGGCCAGCGGCTCGAGCTGGAGCGCCTCGCCGTCGGCCATGGTGCGCGCGACATTGGCCGCGCAGGCGTCCTCGATGATCGCGCGGTGCTGGTCGGAGAGCGCGTCCCAGCGGTCCTGGTTGATGATGAAGGTGATCAGCGAGGTCTGCTGGTGCCAGCCGGGGAAGTAGTAGTTCTTGGCGTGCTCCTGCATCCCGAGCTGCAGGTCGATCAGCGGGAAGCTCACCTCGGCCGCGTCGATGTTGCCGAGCCTGAGCGAGGTCATCGTGTCGGCGATGGGCAGCGACTGCGCCTCGGCGCCGAGCTTCTGCATCACCTGCGCACCGAGGCCGTAGATGCGCATCTTGAGCCCGGCGAGGTCCTCGGGCTTCTCGATCGGCTCGCTGAACCAGCCGGAGGCCTCGGGGACGAGGATCGTGCAGAGGATGGAATGGACGTTGAAGGGCGCCGAGATCTCGGCCCACAGCTCCTCGCCGCCGCCGTCGTACCACCAGGCGGTCAGCTCGCGCACGTCCGGCCCGAAGGGTACGGCGGTGAAGATCGCCGCCGACGGGATGATCGCATCGGCAAAGCCCGAGGAATACCAGCCCGCGTCGACCGCGCCGGTCGAGACCGCGTCCCAGATCTCGTTGCCGGGCACGATGGCGCCGGGCTCGTTGAACTCGATCTGCAGCTCGCCGCCCGACAGCAGAGCCACCCGCTCGGGCAGCTTCGCGCCGGTCTCGCCGAGCAGCGGCAGCGTGCTGGGGTAGATGCTCTGCATCACCAGCGTCTCGGTCTGCGCCTGGGCCGTGGTGCCGAGCGCGGCGAGTGCGGCGGCCGCCATCAGGAATGCGGTTCGCGTCATAGGGGTTCCTCCTCTTGCAGGACTTCCGGTCCCTTGGGATCCGGTTCTTTAGGTTCTGGTATGTCCTCACCGGCGGCCGCGGCCTGGGCATCGGGGACGCCGACGCCCGCGGCGGTGTAGCCGCCGTCCACCGCGATCACCTGGCCGTTAACGTGACTCGCCGTCGTGCCGCAGAGGAAGGCCACCACGGCGGCGATCTCTGCCGGCTGGCCGTAGCGGGCCTGCGGGATGGCGGCGACGTATTGCGCCACGGTCGAGGGCGGGTGCACGCCCGCGGCGAGCGCGCTCTGCACCGGACCGGGGGCGATGGCGTTGCAGGTGACGCCGAAGGGGCCGAGCTCGAGCGCGCATTGCCTGGTGAGCTGGATAAGCCCCGCCTTCGACGTGCCGTAGGCGGTGCGCCCGATCCCGGCGCGCAGGCCCGAGACCGAGGCGATGTTGACGATCCGCCCGGCGCGGCGCGCGGCCATGCCGCGGGCGACGATCTGGGTCCACAGGAACGGCGCGGTGAGGTTGATCGCGAGCGTCCGGTCCCAGGTCTCGCGCTCCATCTCGAGGAAAGCCGCGGTCTGAGCAATGCCCGCGCAGTTCACCAGCGCGGTCAGCGGGCCGAAGCGCGCCTCGATGCGCTCGACCAGCGCCGGCAGCCCCTCCGTGTCGAGCAGGTCGTGGCGGATGCCGAGCGCCCGGGTCTCGTCGTAGCCCGCCGCGCGCTCGTCGATGTCGTCCGCGAGGTCGGTCGTGGCGACGAAGAACCCGTCGGCGAGCAGCGCGCGGACGATGGCGCCGCCGATGGCGCCAGCGCCGCCGGTGACGAGCGCGACCTGGGCCGCCGCGGGATCCAAGGCTCCGATCATGCCACCCGGTCCCCCTTGCGCAGCTTCACCGCGCGGTTGTCCACCGCCGGCAGCATCCTGGCGGGGTCGCGCGTCACCATCACGTCCACCACGCTCGGCCGGTCGCGGGTGGCGAGCGCCTGGGCGAGCGCGGCGGCCAGCGCCTCGGGCGTCTCCACCCGCAGCCCCTCGCAGCCCATGGCGCGGGCGACGGCGGCGTAATCCGTCTCGGCGAAGTCGGAGGACTGATAGGCGCCCTCGCCGTACATCAGATGCTGGAGCGCCTTGACGTAGCCGGAGGCGGCGTTGTTCACCACCACGACCGTCACCGGCAGCTTCATCCGCCGCGCGGTCTCCAGCTCGCCCAGCACCATGTTGAACCCCCCGTCCCCGGTCAGCCCCACCACCTGCGCGTCGGGGCATGCGAGCTGCGCGCCCATGGCACCCGGTAGCCCGTAGCCGATCGAGGCGAAGCCCCGGTCCGGCACGAAGCCGCGCCCGGCGGCCTTGGTATCGTAGATGAGTCCACTCCAATGCGCCGCGAAGCCGCCGTCGGCGACCAGGATGCCGTCCGCGGGGAGTGCCGCGTTGATCTCGGTGATGAGCCGCGCCATGTGCACAGGCGTCTCGTCCGAGTGCAGCCGGTCGGCCACCTCGTCGCGCCATTTCGCCATCCGCCGCGGCACCTCGGCGAGATATTCCGCGCGCCGCTCCCGCTGCGCCACGGCCGTCGGCGCCAGCGCCTCGATCAGATCCTCGAGCCCGGCGCGCGCGTCGCCCCAGAGCCGCAGGGTCGGCGCATAGGTGCGGCCCATCTCTTCCGCCACGATGTCGAGGTGGATGAGCGGCTTTCCCGGCGCCGGCACGGTGTAGCGCTTGGTCGCGATCTCGCCGAGCTTGCAGCCGACGACGAGCAGGCAGTCCGAGGCTTCGATCAGCGCGTTGGCGATCCGGTCGTAGCGCCCGAAGAGCCCGGCGCTGAGGTCCGAAGTGCAGGCGATGGCGCCCTTGCCGGTCAGCGTATGCGCGACCGGGATGCCGCAGGCCTCGGCCAGCCGCGTCACCGCATCTTGTGCGCCCGACAGATGCACGCCGCCGCCGCAGAGCATCAGGGGCCGCTCGGCCCGGCGAAGCATCTCGGCCGCCCGCGCCAGCGCCTCGCGGTCGGGGCGGCAGCGCAGCATCGGCTCGGGCGCGATCTCGAAGGCCTCCGGCGCAAACCCATGCGTGCCGTGGCAGACATCCTCCGGCACGTCCACCACCACCGGACCGGGGCGGCCGGCGGTGGCGATCTGGAAGGCCCGCACCGTCAGCTCGGGAATCCGCGCGACACTCTCGACCCGCAGGAAGGCCTTGCAGGCGGGCCGCAGGATCGCCGCCTGATCGGTCTCCTGCGTCATGTTGCGGCCCGCATGCTCGCGGTGCGCGTCGCCGACCAGCGCCACGATGGGCGAGCCGGCGTTCAGCGCCTCCACCAGCCCGGTCACCAGGTTCGTCGCCCCCGGCCCCAGCGTGGCGTCCACCAGGCCCACGCGGCCCGAGACCTTGGCATAGGCGTCGGCCGCGAAGACCGCGCAGCGCTCGTCGTTGATCAGGTGAGGGTCGAGCCCCAGCCGGCGCGCCGCGTCGTAGAACGGCAGCAGCTGGAAGCCGCCCATGCCGAACATCGGGCCGCCCCCGTGCGCCGCGATCATCCGCGCCAGCGCCTCGCCGCCGGTCATTTCGTTGCCGGGGGTTTCGTTGCCGCTCATGCGGGGCCTCGCCTATCTGGCCGAGGCGCCAGGCGTAGGTCCCACCCAGGTGCAGGCACGGACGGCGATTGATCGTCGCTTGGGGTTATCGGACTCAAGTTTTTCCTTAGGAGTACGAATTTCATGCGGACTACGTTCGTATGGCTCGGTCGCGCGCCCCGCATACCTGCCTTGCCCGGCGGCAACGCCGGGCAGCGCCCGACCGCCCCCCCGGGCGGGCGCTTCTCGCCCACCCGGGGCCGGTCGCTGCCCTCTTCTCTGAGCACGGACGAGCCGAAATCGCCTTCAAACATGGCCGCCGCGCCGCCGCTCATGCCGCCACCCGCCCGACCACATCGCGCGCCGCGTCCGCGATCATCGCCGCCGTCACCCGCAGCCGGTCCTCGAGGTTCGGCGCATAGGCGATCAGCGACCGCGGCGCGCCCAGCCTGCGCACCGGCGCGCGCAGGGCGTCGCCCGCGTGCTCGGCGACGGTCGCGGCCACTTCGGCGCCGAAGCCGCCCACCGCCACCGCCTCGTGCGCGACGATCAGCCGCCCGGTGCGCCGGACGCTGTCCAGCACCATCGCCTGGTCCCAGGGCCACAGGCAGCGCAGGTCGATCACCTCGGCCCCGATTCCCTCGGCCGCCAGTGCCGCCGCGGCCTCGGCCGCCGCATGCACCGTCGCCGACCAGCTCACCACGGTGACGTCGGCGCCTTCGGTCACGCGACGGGCTTTCCCCAACGTCACCGGGGCCGCACCCTCGTCCACCTCGCCCTCCAACCCCCAGAGGTTCTTGTGCTCCATGTAGACGACCGGATCGTCGCAGGCGATGGCTGCGGCGAGCAGGTCGTGGTTGTCCTGCGGGCTCGACGGGCAGACCACGACGAGGCCCGGGATATGGGCGTACCAGGCCTCGAGCGACTGGCTGTGCTGCGCGGCGGAGGAGCGCCACATGCCGATGGGCTGGCGGACCACCATCGGCACGCGGGCCTGGCCGCCGAACATGAATCGCGCCTTGGCCGCCTGGTTGACCAGCTCGTCCACCGCGCAGAGCGCGAAGTCGGAGAAGCGCATCTCCACGACGGGCCGCGTGCCCATCAGTGCCGCGCCCAGCCCCGCGCCCATGATGCAGGCCTCCGAGATCGGCGTGTCCACGACGCGGTCGGGGCCAAACTCCGCCTGCATCCCCTTGTACTGTCCGAACACACCGCCGCGGCCGAGGTCCTCCCCGAGACACCAGACGCGCGCGTCGGCGCGCATTGCGGCGGCGAGCGCCGCGCGGGCGGCTTCGAGATAGGTCATCCGGCCCATCAATAGGCCGCGAGCGCGGGCGAGCCCACGTCCTGCACATCGTCGTAGACGCTGGCCGCGTCCGGCCAGGGGGCCGCCTCGGCCTCCGCCAGCGCCGCGCGCATCTCCGCCTGCGCCGCGTCGTGCAGGGCCTCGAGCCCGTCCTCGCCGGCCAGCGCCAGCGTCTCGCGCAGCCGGGCGACGGGGTCGTCGCCCGTCGCCATCGCCGCGGCCTCGCCCTCCGGGCGGTAGGCCGCGGCATCGGCCGAAGTGTGCCCGGTCTGGCGGTAGGTGCGGCAGTGCAGATAGGCCGGGCCCCCGCCCGCGCGCACCCGCGCCACCACCTCCGCCGCCGCAGCGCGGGTCGCGAGCGCGTCGTTGCCGTCCACCTCCGTCACCGGCAGCCCGAGGCTCGCGGCCCGCGCCGCCGGCCCTTCGCCGCCGGTCACGGATACGGTGGCGGTCGAGGCGGAATAGCGGTTGTCCTCGCAGACGAACACCAGCGGCAGGTCGAACACCCGCGCCCAGTTCAGCCCTTCGAGAAACGTCCCGCGGTTCGCCGCCCCGTCACCGAAGATGCAGGCGACGACACGCGTCTCGCCCCGCAGCTTCACCGCATGCGCCGCCCCCGCGGCGATGACGATGTTCGCCGCGACCACGCCGTTGGCACCCAGCATCCCCACCGAGAAATCCGCGATATGCATCGAGCCGCCCTTGCCGCCGCAGCAGCCGCCCGCGCGGCCGAGCAGCTCGCGCATCATCGCCCGCGCGTCCGCGCCCTTGGCGAGCGTGTGACCGTGGCCGCGATGGGTGGACAGCAGAGCATCCGTCCGCTCCAGCGCGCCGACGACGCCGGCGGCCACGCCTTCCTGGCCGATGGAAGGGTGGATCGCGCCCAGCACCAGCTTGCGCTCGGCGGCAAGGATTGCCTGCTCCTCGAAGGCGCGGATGCGCTCCATCAGGGCGAGCATCGCACGGGCCCCCTCGCGGTCGAGGTTCCCCGCCCCGCTCACGCGCAGCCCGTGGCCGAAAACGTGCGTTCCGATGCGATCTCCTGGCCCTCGAGCGCCACGTTCCCCCCGTCGGCCCGGTCCCCGGACGTCGCTTTTGCCGGGAGTGAACGCAACTTGCCCAAGTGTGTCAAGCAGCCTTAGGCTGGCCGCGATGTCCGACACGGCGCCCCTGCTCTACGATTCGATCACCACCGCCGGGCCGGAGGCGCGCGGTCGGGTGGTGATCTGCGGCAGCCACGGCGGCGGCTTCCCCGGCGCCGCGGCTGCGCGGGCGGGCGTGCGAGCGGTGGTGTTCAACGACGCCGGGCGCGGGCTCGACGATGCCGGGATCGCGGGCGTGCTGGCGCTGGCGGAGGCGGGCATCGCCGCCGCGGCGGTGGCCCATGACAGCGCCCGGATCGGCGATGCCACAGACATGCGCGCCCGCGGCCGGATCAGCGCCGCCAATCCGGTGGCCGCCCGGCTCGGCCTCGCCCCCGGCCTCACCTGCGCCGAGGCGGTAGCACTGCTCGCCGCGGCACCGCAGGCCGACGGCACCCTGCCCCCGGTACCCGAGGCGCGGCAGGTGCGGCGGGTCGGTGGCCACGAGATCGTGCTGATCGATTCGGTCTCGCTCCTCGGGCCGCAGGACACGGGCCGCATCGTCGTCACCGGCAGCCACGGCGGCCTCGTCGGCGGCAGGCCGGAGACCGCCGCCAAGGCCGCGGCGGCGTTCCTCGCCTTCTCCGACGCGGGCGGCGGCATCGACGGCGCCGGCTTCACCCGTCTGCCGGTGCTCGAGGCGCGCGGCATCGCCGCCGTCACCGTCGCCCACGACAGCGCCCGCATCGGCGAGGCCGCGTCGATCCTCGGCACCGGGGTAATCTCGGCAGCGAACGCACAGGCCCGCGCGGCGGGGTTCCACCCGGGTCGCCCGCTCGCCGCCTGCCTCGTGGCGCTCGGCGAGCGCGGCCTCTGACGCGGATGTTGACGGAAACCCGTGCCGCTCCGATAGTGGCGCCAACGGCCCGGGCTCGACACCGGACCGACAGGACGTCATCAGGGAGGACAGACATGACACCGAACATCCGCACGGGCCTCTTGGCCCCGCTCACCCTCGCAGCCGCGCTGACCGCCGCACAGGCCCATGCGCAGGACCTGCGCGTCGCCACCTCGGTGCCGAGCCTCGGCTTCCCGTTCTTCGTGCACATGGAGAACGAGCTCAAGGCCGAGGCCGAGGCGCTCGGCGGGGTCGAGGTGCTCGCCAACGACGGCCAGAACTCGACGCCCAAGCAGACCGGCGACGTCGAGGCCGCGGTGGTCAACGGCGTCGACGGCATCGTCATCAGCCCCATCGATTCGGTGGCGATGGCCCCGGCCGTGCGACAGGCGGTCGAGGCCGGCATCCCGGTCGTTACCATCGACCGGCGCGTGGACGGGGTCGAGGGCATCCTCGCCCATGTCGGCGCCGACAACGTCAAGGGCGGCGAGGCGCAGGCCAACCTGATCGTCGAGATGTTCCCCGACGGCGCCGAGATCGTGAACCTCCAGGGCCAACCCGGCGCCAGCCCCGCCATCGATCGCAACCAGGGCGTGCACAACATCCTCGACCCGATGTCCGACAAGTACAGCTTCGTCGCCGAGCAGACCGCGAACTTCGCCCGCGAGGAGGGCGCCTCGGTGACCGAGGCGATCCTCGCCGGGCTCGACAACCCGCCGGACGTGATCGTCGCGGCCAACGACGACATGGCGCTCGGCGCGATGCAGGTGGTCGAGGAACAGGGGCTCGACATCGAGATCATCGGCTTCGACGCGCTGCCCGAGGCGCTCGCGGCGGTGCGCGACGGCGGGCTGACGGCCACCATCGAGCAGATGCCGGGCGGCCAGAGCCGTCAGGCGATGGACGCGCTCGTGAACTTCGTGCGCGACGGCACCCAGCCCGAGCCGGTGACGCTGCTCACGCCCATCGCGATCACCAAGGACAATCTCGACCAGGCCGAGCGCCTGGGCGAGCTGAACTGAGGCGGCGCACCGCGCGGGCGGTCCCGGCGTGAGCGTCACGGCGGGATCCGGCCGGCGCGGGCGCCCGCGCTTCGATCCGGTGGATTTCGCGGCGCAGTATTCGGCGCCGATCTTCCTGCTGCTGCTGGTGCTGATCTTCGCGGCGCTCCAGCCGAACTTCCTCAACCCC
>JBBQRM010000085.1:0-9503 GCA_038214855.1 Rhodobacterales bacterium
CCGCGGCAAGCAACGCGCCGATACCCACCGTGGCGGAAAGCGCGCCGGTCTGCGGCCGGGCGAGACGCACGGGCTCGGAGCGGAGCATGGTCACGGGGCGAGCGTCCTTTTCCTGTGGTGGGGTTCTGCTAGATTGCCTTCCCGACGGCCTAGAGCCGCGCGAGGACGACCATGAGACACGGAAAGGTAGCCCGCGGCTTCCATTGGATCACCGTCGTCATTGTGACGATAATGTTACCGGTGGGCCTCGTCATGACACAAGAGATCGAGCGGCCGCTGCAGGACGCCCTCTTCGTGCTGCACAAGGGGCTCGGCTCGCTCTTTCTGGTGCTGATTCTGGCGCGGCTCGCCTGGCGGGCGGCAAATCCGGCGCCGCCGCTGCCGGAGGCGATTCCGGATTGGCAGCGGCGGGTGGCGCGACTGACCCACGGCGGGCTGTACCTCCTGCTCGTCGTGATGGCGGTCAGCGGCTATGTGCGCGTAACAACCGGCGGGTTTCCGATCGAATGGCTGAACGCGATCGGCGTTCCTCCGCTGCTGCCGGTCGACAAGCCGGTCTCCAAGCTCGCCTCCGAGGTGCACGACGTGACAAAGACGCTGTTGATCGGGTTGATTTCCTTGCATGTTGCAGCTGCGGCCTATCATGGCCTGGTGCGCCGGGACGGGGTGTTCCGCCGGATGTGGCCGCCGATTTGAGCGCGTGCTCAAGGGCTTGGTCGGCGAGTTTTCGCTCAAGAACCCTTCGCATCTGCAACATTAGTCTTTCTTCGGACGCAACCCCATCCTAACTTCCCCGTTAACCAATCGCGACGGCCGGGGTGGCCGTGGGAGCAACATACGGCCATGATCGAACAGAGCCTCGAGCGTTTCGCCTCCGCGGCGGAGACGCCGCCTCATTCCGTGCCGGCGTGGACACCGGACGATCTCGTGCCGGCCGAGACGCCGCTCGCGATGCCGCTCGCAGAGCTGCGTCGTGCGGCGACGCCGCGGCTGCTGCCGACGCCGCGCGTGGTCCGGACGCGGCGCGCGGTCGTCTTCCTGCTGACTGCGGTCGCCGTGCTCGGGCTTTGCGCGGCGATGGCGGCCGGCCTTGCCCGCGACGGCGTGTCGCCGGGCGACGCGCTGATCCTCGGGCTCTTCGCGCCAAACATCGCCTGGACCGCCTTCGCGGCGGCCACCGCGCTCTGCGGCGTCCTTTGGCAGCGCGCCCTGACGCCTTCCTCAGTCGATCCGAATTGGCGGCCGCGGCGGCGGACGGCGCTCCTGATCCCGGCGCGCAACGAGGACGTGGCGGGCCTCGGCGCCGGCATCGAGAGCCTGCGCCGCGATCTGGCGCAGGCCGGGCTCGCGCGGGCGCTCGACATCTTCGTGCTCTCCGACAGCGACGACGCCCTTGCCCCGGACGAGGCGGCGATGGCCGAGGCGCTTGCCGCGGACACGAGCGCAGGCCCCCGCGTCTTCTACCGCCGTCGCCTCGACAACGCCCGGCGCAAGCCCGGCAATCTCGCCGACTGGATCGGGCGCTGGGGCGCGGATTACGCCTACATGCTGATCTTCGACGCCGACAGCCGTATGGATGCGCGGCGGATCCGGGCGCTGATCCACCGGATGGAGACCAATCCGGGCGTCGGTCTGATCCAGACCGGCGTGCGGCTCGTCGGCGCCGAGAGCCGCTTCGGCCGGCTGCAGCAGGTCGCGACCCGGCTCTACGGCGGCGCCTTCGCCTCCGGCATCGCCGGCTGGTCGGGTGCGGAGGGCAATTACTGGGGGCACAATGCGCTCGTGCGGGTGCGCGCCTTCGCGGCGGCGGCGAACCTGCCGGCGCTGAAGGGCGCCGCCCCCTTCGGCGGCGACATCCTCAGCCACGACTTCATCGAGGCCGCCTGGCTGCGGCGTGCCGGCTGGGCCGTCGAGATCGATCCGTCGAGCCGCGGCAGCGCCGAGAGCGGGCCGCAGACGCTCGGGGAATACGCCAAGCGCGACCGCCGCTGGTGCCAGGGCAACCTCCAGCATCTGCGGGTGCTGTTTTCGGCGCGCGGCCTCCATCCGATCAGCCGCCTGCATCTTCTCTGCGGCATCGCCGGGTATCTAGCCGCACCGCTCTGGCTCGGCCTGGTGCTGGCGACGATCCTGAGCGGGAGCTCGGCTGCGCTGGTCGTGCCGCTGCTGGGGGCGATGGCGCTGATCGCGGTGCAGAAGCTCGCGGGCGTGCTCGACTGGCTTAAGCGGCGGCCGGGGCCGCGGACGCGGGGCATCGTGCTGGGACATGCGGCGCGCGAGCTCGCAGCCTCGACGATGCTCGCCCCGATCGTGATGGTGCGCCAGACCCTCTCGGTCGCCTCCGTGCTGACTGGCCACGATTGCGGCTGGAAGCCCGCGGGCGGTGCGCGCAGCTCCGCTATGCCTTGGCTCGAGCCCGCGGTGGCGGGGGGCCTGATGCTGGCGGTGCTGCCGGGCGGTGACGACCTGTGGCAGCTCCTGCTGCTGACACCGATCCTGCTGCCGCTTCTGTCGGCGCCGCTCGTGACCCGCTGGCTCGACGCGGTGCCGGCGCGGCGGAAGCGTCCGACCGTGGCGGTGGCGGCCCCGGTCGCGCCCTTCGTGCCGCGGCGCTACGCCTCGGCGGTCCAGCGGTAGAGCCAGACCTCGCTCACCGGCGCGCCCGAGCCGTCCACCAGCGACAGCCGGAACTCCGCCTGGCGCAGGTCACCCGGGATGTAGTGGAAGCCGACGCGCGCCCGGTTGGAACCCGGCAGGGCCGAGACGCTCAGCCCCTTCAGCTCGCCGCCGCTCGTGCCGAGCTTCGGCGTCACGTCGGCAAGCGCGATGTCGCCGAGATCGAAATCGACGACGAACACCCGCTCGCGCTCGTCGAGGATCGAGCGCCCGCCGCGGGTCGCGATCACCCGCGCGAGCGGCTGGTCCACGGGCAGGAGCTGGCTCCAGACGAGGCGGTAGTCGAACCGCGTCTCCTCGCCCGGCCGTAGCGGCATCGCCGGCCGCCAGAACGCGACGATGTTGTCGGAGAATTCGTCGACCGTCGGGATCTCCACGAGCATCACCGAGCCGCGGCCCCAGTCGCCCAGCGGCTCGACCCAGGCGGTCGGGCGGCGCTCGTAATGCGCCTCGGCGTCCTGGTAGTGCTCGAAGTCTCGGAAGCGCTGGATCAACCCGAAGCCCCGCGGGTTCTCGTCGATGAAGGCCGAGGTCTGCACCGACGGCGGGTTGCTCAGCGGCCGCCACAGCCGCTCACCGTTGCCGTTCGACATCGCAAGCCCGTGGCTGTCGTGGACGGCGTCGCGGAAATCGTCGATCCCGGCCCGGTTCTCGGGGCCGAAGAAATACATCGACGTGAGCGGTGCTATCCCAACCTCGGTGATCTCTGTGCGCGGGAACAGCACCGAGCGGATGTCGGTCACCGTCGTGTCTCCCGGCGTCACCGTGAACTCGAAGGCCCCCGCCACAGAATCGCTGTCGAGCAGCGCCCAGAGCCGGAGGCTCTGCGCGTCCGCCGCCGGCGCCTCGACCCAGAAGGCGGTGTAGATCGGGAATTCCTCCGCCTCGGGGCCGCCGGTGCCGATGGCGAGGCCGCGCGCGGACAGGCCGTAGATCGTGTCGCGGGCGATCGCACGGAAGTAGCTCGCTCCCTGGAAGACCATCACCTCGTCCCAGACGTCGGGACGATTGACCGGGTGGCGGAACCGCAGCCCGCTGAAGCCGAGGTCGGTCGCGAGCCCCGCGGGCGCCCGTCCCTCGGGATAGGGGAAGTAGTTCGGGTGGAACTCGAAGAAATCGGTGGAGAAGGGGATCTGCGCCGCCCGCCCGTTCTCGACGAGGAAGACGTCGATCGCGTCCTTGAAGTAGAAGCCCGGCGGCAGCAGGTCCATCTGGAAGCCGCGCGCCCCGTCGCTCCAGATGCGATGGTCGTCGCGGAACCGGATGCCGCGGAACTGGTCGTAGGTCAGATCGGCGAAGGGCTCGGTCAGCACCCGCTCGGGCCGCTTGAACGGCCGCTTCGCCGCGACCCGCGCCAGGTCGATCACCGTCTCGAAGCCGAAGTCCTGCTGAGCAGCGGCCTCGGTCGGCGTCTGCGCGCGCAGGGCGCCGAAGGGCAGGGCGGCGCCCGCGAGCCCCATCAGGGCGGAATGCAACAAAGCGCGGCGGTGCATGGAGAACGGGCCTCTCGATGGGTCGGGTGAAACGGTTAACAGGCACTTAAAGTCCGCGCGCGCCGGGCTCAAGGGGCATCGCCGGGTGCGCGCGCCGCCGCCGCTGGCCGCTCGCGCGCAAACCTCACGGCACGCGGCCCGATCTCGAGCATCCCCTCGGTCGCGCCTTCCCAGGCGTGGCCGGGGCGCGCGGGAAGCGCGAAGTCGATCGGGCTGTCGGTGGGGTTGAAGAGCACGGCCATCCGGTCGTGAGCCGGGTCGCCCACCAGCATCGCGATCGGCCCGGCATCGGCCTCTTCCCAGTCACGCGGGGTCGGATGCGCCCCGGACGGCAGCCGCCAGTCGAGGTCGGGCGCGCCCTCGGGGCCGTGGGCGCCGGTCCGCAGGCCGGGATCGGACAGGCCGGAATGCGCTCGCCTGAGCGCCGCGAACCGGGCTGAGGCCGCGTCGAGCTCCCGGTCGCGATTCTCCCAGTCGAGCCATGTCGTGGCATTGTCCTGGGCGTAGGCGTTGTTGTTGCCCGACTGGGTGCGGCCGAACTCGTCGCCCGCGGTCAGCATGATCGTCCCTCGCGAGGCAAAGAGCGCGGCGAGCAGCGCCTGAAGGTCGCGCGCCCGGGCCTCGCGGACCGTGGGATCGTCCGTAGCCCCCTCGACGCCGTGGTTCCACGAGAGGTTGTCGTGGTGGCCGTCGCGGTTCCCCTCGCCATTGGAGTGGTTGTGCTTGTGGGCGTAGCTGACCACGTCGGCCAGCGCGAAGCCGTCGTGCGCGGCGATGTAGTTCACGCTCCGGCTTTGCGGTGCCGCGAAGACGTCGCTCGATCCCGAGAGCGCTGTGGCAAAGGCGCCCAGCGCATGCGGCTCGCCGCGCCAGAACCGGCGCACGCCGTCCCGGAAGCGGTCGTTCCACTCCAGGAAGGGCGGGGGGAAGGCGCCGAGCCGATAGCCGCCCGGCCCGATGTCCCACGGCTCCGCGATCAGCACCCGGTCGGCAAGCTGGGGGTCGGTGGCGATCGCCTGAAGCGTCGGCGCGTGCGGGTCGAAGCCTTCGCTCGTGCGCCCCAGCACCGGCGCGAGATCGAAGCGGAAGCCGTCCACCCCGGCCTGCGCCACGAAATGCCGCAGGCTGTCGAGGATCAGCCGCCGCATCGCCGGATGGTCGCAATCGAGCGTGTTGCCGCAGCCGCTCTCGTTGGTCAGCCGCCCGCCTGCGTCGTGGCGGAAATAGGCGCGGTTGTCGAACCCGCGCAGGCTCAGCGTCGGTCCGGCCGCGTCGCCCTCGCCGGTGTGGTTGAACACCACGTCGAGGATCACCCCGATCCCCGCCGCGCGCAGGGCTCCGACCGTATCGCGCAGCTCGGCGATCCCCCCCGGACAGAGCCGTGGGTCGAGCGCCATGAACGCGACCGGATTGTAACCCCAGGCGTTGCCGAGGCCCGTCTCCGCCAGATGCCGCTCGTCGATCCAGGCCGTCACCGGCATCAGTTCCACCGCATCGACGCAGAGCCTGTGCAGATGCGCGATCACCGCCGGATGCGCCAGCGCCGCGACCGTCCCGCGCAGCGCCTCCGGCACCTCCGGATGGCGGATGGTGAAGGCCTTCACCGCCAGCTCGTAGATCAGCCCGCCGGGGCGGAACAGCGGCGGCAGCAGCGGCAGAGGCGGGGGCAGCGCCGCGACCACCGCCTTGGGCACCAGCGTGGCGGTGTCGATGCCGTCGGCTCGCGGCGCCGCGAGCCGCGCGTCGAAGGCGAAGGGCCGGTCCAGCGTGTGGGCGTAGGGGTCGACCAGCAGCTTCGCCGGATCGAAGCGGTGGCCGGCCTCCGGCGCGTCCGGCCCCTCCGCGCGCAGGCCGTAGCGCTGGCCCGCCGCCACACCCGCGACGAACGCCGAATGGATACCGCCCTCGCCGCGCTCGAGCGGGACGCGCGCGGTCTCCGCGCCCGCATCGTCGAAGAGGCAGACCCAAATCCGCTCCGCCGCGCCCGACCAGACGCCGAAGCCCGTGCCCTCGAGCGTGGGATGCGCGCCGAGCGGCGGTGGGGGCGCGGCCTCGCTCAGGTGATCACGTCCGGCGCGTCGCGGCCGGTCCGCGCGCCGATCTCCGCCAGCGCGTCGGCCGCGGCGATCACCGGCGCGAGCGCCTCGGCCACCGTCTGGCCGTGGCGGGCGGGATCGGGCTCGAAGCGCTCCAGATAGACGCGCAAGGTCGCCCCCGACGTGCCGGTGCCCGACAGGCGGTATACCGCGCGCGCGCCGCCCTCGAAGTAGATGCGCAGCCCCTGATGCCGGCTCACCGATCCGTCGATCGGGTCGTGATAGGCGAAATCGTCAGCCCGCTCGACCGTCAGCCCCGCCACCTGCGTCCCCGGCAGCGTCTCGAGCCGGCCGCGCAGCGCCGCTATCAGCCCCTCCGCCGCCACCGCATCGACGTCCTCGTAGTCGTGCCGCGCGTAGTAATCGCGCCCGAAGTCGCGCCAGTGGCCCTCCACCACCTCACGCACGCTCGACCGTCGCGCCGCGAGGATGTTGAGCCACAGCAGCACCGCCCAGAGCCCGTCCTTCTCGCGCACATGGTCCGAGCCGGTGCCCGCACTCTCCTCGCCGCAGATCGTCACGCGACCCGCGTCGAGGAGGTTCCCGAAGAACTTCCATCCCGTCGGCGTCTCGTAGAGCTCCACGCCGAGCCGCTCGGCCACCCGGTCCGCCGCCGCACTCGTCGGCATCGACCGCGCGATCCCCTTGAGACCGCCGGCATAGCCCGGCGCCAGATGTGCATTCGCCGCCAGCATCGCCAGCGAATCCGACGGCGTGACGAAGACGCCGCGCCCGATGATCAGGTTGCGGTCGCCGTCGCCGTCCGAGGCCGCACCGAAGTCCGGCGCGCCCTCGCCCATCATCAGGTCGAAGAGCGCCTTGGCATGAACCAGGTTCGGGTCCGGGTGGTTGCCGCCGAAGTCGGGCAGGGGGGTGCCGTTGCGCACCGTGCCGGGCGCGGCCGCCAGCCGCTTCTCCAGGATCTCGGTCGCATACGGCCCCGTCACCGCGTGCATTGCGTCGAAAGCCATGGTGAAGCCCGCGTCGAACAGTGCCCGGATCGCGGCGAAGTCGAACAGCGTCTCCATCAGCGCCGCGTAATCCTCGACCGGGTCGATCACCGAGACCGTCATCTCCCCCAGCCGCTGCTCGCCCAGCGCGTCGAGATCGAGATCGCGGGACTCCAGCGTGCGGTACTCCGTGATCTCGCGGCTGCGGGCGAAGATCGCTTGCGTGATCCGCTCGGGCGCCGGACCGCCGTTGGAGGTGTTGTACTTGATCCCGAAATCCTCGGTCGGCCCGCCGGGATTGTGGCTCGCCGACAGGATGATGCCGCCGAAGGCGTCGTGCTTGCGGATCAGGTGGCTCGCGGCCGGCGTCGACAGGATGCCGCCGCGGCCGACGAGGACCTTGCCGAAGCCGTTGGCCGCGGCCATCCTGAGCGCGATCTGGATCACCTCGCGGTTGTAGTAGCGCCCGTCTCCGCCGAGGACCAGCGTCGCGCCCGCGTGCGCGCCGATGCTGTCGAAGATCGCCTGGAGGAAGTTCTCGACGTAGTTCTTCTGCTGGAAATGCGGCACCTTCTTGCGCAGGCCGGAGGTGCCGGGCTTCTGGTCGTCGTAGGGCTCGGTCGTTCTTGTCTCGATCATGCGGGCGGTCCTTCGAGAAGCGAGGCGTAGAGCGCGGCGTAGCGCGCGGCGCTGCGGTCCCAGGAGACGTCCGCCTTCATGCCCTGCCGCTGCATCGTCGTCCAGAGTTCCGTCTGTTCGTGCAGCGCCACCGCCCGGTCGAGCGCCCGCGCCAGCGCCGAGGCCTCGCCTGGCGCGAACAGGAGGCCCGTCGCCACGCCCGCGGTCAGCGCTGCCTCGTTCGCGTCGATCACCGTGTCGGCGAGCCCGCCGGTGCGCGCGACCACCGGCACGCAGCCGTAGCGCAATCCGTAGAGCTGGGTCAGGCCGCAGGGCTCGAAGCGCGACGGGATCACGATCGCATCCGCCGCCCCCTGCATCAGATGCGCCAGCGCCTCGTCGTAGCCGATCTCGACGCCGATGCGTCCGGGATGGCGGACCGCGAGCCCGCGGAACGCCGCCTCCAGCGCCGCCTCGCCGGTGCCGAGCACCGCGAGCCGCGCTCCCGCCGCCACCAGCCCGCCTGCCACCTCCGCGAACAGATCCATGCCCTTCTGCCAGGTCAGGCGGCTGATCACGCAGAAGATCGGCCCCTTCCCCGGCTCGAGCCCCAGGCGCGCCTCGAGTGCTGTCTGGTTCACGCGGCGCTTGCCGAGGCTGCGCGCGGCATAGGTCGCGGGCAGATGCGGGTCGCACTCGGGGTCCCAGGCGGCGGTGTCGATGCCGTTGACGATGCCGCTGAGCACCTTCGACCGCGAGGCGATCAGCCCCTCGAGCCCCATGCCGAACGCCGGCGTCGCGATCTCCGCGGCATAGGTCGGACTGACTGTGGTGATCGCCTGCGCGGTCGCGAGCCCCGCCTTGAGAAATCCCACGCCGCCGTAGTACTCGACGCCCTCGAGCGCAAAGGCGCGGGGCGGCAGGCCCAAACTCGCGAAGACCGCCGTGGGGAACCGTCCCTGGAAGGCGAGGTTGTGCACCGTCATCACCGAGGGACAGTCGATGCCGCCATAGCGCAGATACGCGGGCAGGAGCCCCGCCTGCCAGTCGTGCGCGTGCACGAGGTGGGGCCGCCAGCCCGGCAGCGCCCCCGCCGCGACCAGCACCCCCGCCCGCGCCAGCGCCGCGAAGCGCAGCGCGTTGTCGGGATGGTCGCGTCCGACGCCGTCGGCATAGGGGCCGCCGGGCCGGTCGTAGAGCGCGGGCGCGTCGAGCAGGATCAGATCGAGCCCCGCCAGAGTGGCGCCCACCAGCCGGGCCTGCACGCCGAGCAGGTCGTCGATGCGGCAGAGCTCGACCGGCTCCGCGATCTGCGCCATCACCTCGCGGTAGACGGGGATCAGCGTGCGCACCGCCACGCCGTGGGACGCCAGCGCCTGGGGGAGGGCGCCTGCCACGTCGGCGAGCCCGCCGGTCTTGACAAGCGGATAGGCCTCCGAGGCGACGGCGAGCACCCGCATGCGGCTCAGGGCGCCAGCTTGTCGATCATCGCCTGGGTCACCAGCACCACGCCCGCATCGGTGCGCCGGAAGCGCTTGGCGTCGAGCACAGGATCCTCCCCGACGACCATGCCGTCGGGGATCCGCACCCCGCGGTCCACCACCACCTTGCTGAGCCGCACGTTCCGCGCGATCTGGCAATCGGGCAGAATCACCGCCTCCTCGAGCGTC
>JBBQRM010000086.1:0-9495 GCA_038214855.1 Rhodobacterales bacterium
GGTTCCCCACCTTTCGCAACTCGTCCGGCAACCCTGATCCAACCTCCGAGTGAGCGTCCGACAAAACGCGCGCCCATAACCGCGTCGCAAACCGCTATCCGACAACCCGGCCGGAAATGCCCGGAGTTTTGCCCCTGTTACGACATAGGTCAGGAAGATCCAGACGCCGACCAACGCCACCGATATGATCAGTCGCGTCTGCATCGCCGCGGGCGCCCGCCAGTAGTAGAATGTCGAGACCGTCGAGAGAACAGCGCAGGCTCCGAATATAACGAGCCAGTTCTCGACCCAATAGGTGGCGAGAAACGTGACGAATGCGGTCATTGTCCAGAGATAGGCAACGAAGAGCTTCGACGCCACGCGCCGCAAGCTGACCAGCGCCTGCGGCTCGCTCGGCTCGGTTGATCGAAGCGAACCGAGGGCTTCCGTTTTCATTTTCATGCTCATGCTTCTTCCGGACTACGAGGAGTTGCGTCTGCGCTCAGCTGCCGCAGAGGAGGGACAGGGGGGATTTGATGACGAGCAAGGCGCCTGCCGAATAAGCCTTCTCGACGGACTCGGGGCCTTCCGAGACGAGGGCCACGGCGAAGGGCAGGCGCCCGAAATCGGCGATCGGGGCACCGACCGAAGCGCTCGCCAGAAGGACGTCCGACGCGCTCCGGATCGGCGAAAAGACGAGCAGGATCTGCTGACCGGCCTCTCCCACGCCGCCGAACAGCTGGAGCCATATCGGGATCGAGAGACCGAAGACCGCCAAAGCGACCACAGGCAGGTAGGTAGCGAGGTTGCCCGTAATCCCGCTTAGCCCGCCGCCCCTACCGTCGGCTTCAAGACAAGTCTTCGTGCCCCCCGAAGGAATTGATGGTGCATGGTCGCGATCCCGACGGAAAATCGGCCCGGGGTATGCCCCCTCGGACGTGAAGAATTCGTGCATGGCGGTTGACGAGCGCCTGCCATCATCGC
Source organism: Rhodobacterales bacterium (assembly GCA_038214855.1). Lineage (GTDB taxonomy): Bacteria > Pseudomonadota > Alphaproteobacteria > Rhodobacterales > Rhodobacteraceae > Amaricoccus. The sequence continues at coordinate 964 of JBBQRM010000086.1, forward strand.
GCGATGCTGTGCAACCGTCGTAAAGGCGTGAAGGGAAGGTTAAAACGCCGCAATTTCACCAATGAAATCAATGGCCGATAGTGGCTTTCACAGTGAAAGAGCGTGAAGGCCCGTTCATCAGGCCGCTCCGTCAGACCATCATCTGCTTGGTCGCCGTCAGGCGCAGCTCCGGATAGTCCCGCGCCACCCGGTCGATGTCCCACTGGAGCCGCGTCATGTAAACTGGATCCCCGTCGTGGTCCTCGGCCATGTGCCCTCTGTTGGCCTTCGTGAAAGCCTCCACGCTCTCCCGCGGCCCCGAAAGCCAGCGCGCGGAGGTGAACTGCGTCGGCTCGAAGCGGACCGGCAGCCCGTATTCCAGCTCGATCCGGCTCGCGAGCACGTCGAACTGGAGGGGGCCCACCACCCCCACGATCCACCCGGATCCGAAAGCCGGCTTGAAGAGCTTGGAGGCGCCTTCCTCGGCGAACTGGGTCAGCGCCTTTTCCAGATGCTTGGCCTTCATCGGATCGCCCGCCCGCACCGTCTGGAGCAGTTCCGGCGCGAAGGAGGGGATGCCGGTGAAGCGCAGCGCTTCGCCCTCGGTCAGCGCGTCGCCGATCCGCAGCTGCCCGTGGTTGGGGATGCCGATTATGTCGCCCGCCCAGGCGTCCTCGGCGAGCTCGCGGTCGTTGGCGAGGAACAGCACCGGGTTCGACACCGCCATAGGCTTTCCCGAGCGCACGTGGTGGAGCTTCATCCCCCGCATGAAATGCCCCGAGCAGAGCCGCAGGAACGCCACCCGGTCGCGGTGTCTGGGGTCCATGTTGGCCTGGACCTTGAAGACGAAGCCTGTCACCGCCGGCTCCTCGGGTGCCACACCCCGGCTCTGCGCGGGGCGAACCTGCGGTGGCGGCCCGAAGTCGCCGATGCCCGCCATCAGCTCCTGGACCCCGAAAGAGTTGATCGCCGAGCCGAACCAGATCGGCGAGAGGTTGCCCGCCGCCATCGCGCCCGCATCGAAGCCGGGCAGCAGCTCGCGGGCCATCTCGACCTCCTCGCGCAGTGTCGCGAGCAGCGGGCCGGGGATGTGGGCCTCCATCACCGGATCGTCGAGACCCTGCATCGCCACGCTCTCGGCGCGGCGGTTGCGGTCGGCGCGGTCCATGAGGTCCAGCCGGTCGTTCAGCATGTCGTAGCAGCCGAGGAAGTCGCGGCCCTGGCCGATGGGCCAGGAGGCGGGGCAGACGTCGAGCTGGAGCTCCTGCTGGATCTCGTCGATGATCTCGAACGTGTCGCGGGCCTCGCGGTCCATCTTGTTGCAGAAGGTCAGAATCGGCAGGTCCCGCAGTCGGCAGACCTCGAAGAGCTTGCGGGTCTGGCTCTCGACGCCCTTGGCGCCGTCGATCACCATCACCGCGGCATCGACGGCGGTCAGCGTCCGATAGGTGTCCTCGGAGAAATCCGAATGGCCCGGCGTATCGACGAGGTTGAACCACCACTCCCGGAACGGGAAGGACATCGCCGAGGCGGAGACCGAGATGCCGCGGTCCTGCTCCATCTTCATGAAGTCCGAGCGGGTGCGCCGCGCCTCGCCCTTGGCGCGGACCTGGCCTGCCATCTGGATCGCGCCGCCGTAGAGCAGGAACTTCTCGGTCAGCGTCGTCTTGCCGGCGTCAGGGTGCGAGATGATCGCGAAGGTGCGCCGCCGCGCGATCTCGTGCGGCAGGTCGGGGCGGTTGGTGGGCGTCTGGAGCATCCGCGGGATATAGCGGGCGCCGGGCCAGGGGGGAAGGGCGGGCAGGCGCTCACGGTAATTCGGACAGCGCCATGTTCTCGCGGATTTCGTCGCGGTCGAGCTGGGCGCTGCGCGGGTAGGTGCGCACGCGCGGAACCCGCCCCTCGCGCAGCCAGGATTGCATCCGCTCCCAGTAGGCGGCGGTCAGGAGCTCGCCGTGCGCCTCGCGGAAGAGGCGCCTGAGGTCGCGCGACGGCAAGCGCAGATGCGCTTCCAGTTCTTCGGGCAGGAAGATCACCCCCTCCTCGAATACCCAGTCGGGAACCTCCTCCTCGCCCGCCTCCCGGCCCGCGTTGGTGCGGACCTTCACGTCGGTGAGCCGCTCGACCGCATCGTAGTCGAAGAGATAGACGAAGCGGAGCGAGCTCACCCCGTAGTTGCGCAGGTCGAGGTCGCGGTTGAAGACGTTGGTCGCGGCATTGTTGCGGATGCACTGGCCGAGGCGGATCACCACCAGCTCGGCCTGAGAAGCCGTGCAAGTCTCCAAATAGAGCGGCATCGGCACCAGCTTGCGCTGGACGATCAGGTGCTGGAAGAATACCTCGTCGCCGCGCAGCGACACGCTCTCGGAAGCGTCCGCGAGCAGCGCGTCGAGGAAGGCGGGCGCGAACATCGCCCGCGGCTGGGCAACGTCGGTGTAGATGATGTTGTCGAGCATGCTGCCCGAACGATTATATTCGTGGACGATGCCGTACTTATCAAGCACCGATGCCCGGCCCTCGAATTCGCCCCATTTGTACTGATCTGTCGGCCGGTCGCGGATCACCTTGAGGATGAACGGCAGGTCCGGCGCGGTGAAGCCGAGCGCGACCGAGCCGCGCGAGCCCGGCGCGTGGTCGAGGCCGCCGCCGCCGCTTTCGAACCATTCGCCGATCTGGCCGATCACCGCGAGCTTGCCGACGTGGTTGTAGCCGATGGTCGAATAGTGCTGCCCCCGCGGCCTTGTCGGCATCAGCGCATAGAGGTAGTCTACCAGCTCGTGGTACTCCCGGATCGCGACGTGGAAATTCGCGAGAGTCGAGGAGAAGACGTGGCTGAGCGTGCTCGCGCGCAGGATCACCGCATCCACTTCGAGTCCCGCCTCCCGATTGAGCAGCGCCAGTGCCAGCGGAACCCGCGCGCCCGCCACCTCGAGCCCGCCGATGACATAGGCGCCGCGGTTCCGGAAGAAGCCGGCACGCACGACATCGATGCGGGTGAGCGGCCGCTCCGGCCCCAGGCCGAGCTCGGCGTTCACCCGCTCGGCAACGGCCTTGGCATCGGTCTCCAGGCTGCGGAACGGCGCGTCGATGCGCGGGACACGCAAGACCTCCTTCACTAGCTCGGGTGTCATCCGCCCCGGTGCCTCGAAGTCCCGCGTCAGCGCCACGTCGCGGGGCCGGTGCTCAAACGGACGGAAGGCGCGCGGGGCGCCGCCGGTCGCGGGATCAAGCCGGCGGCGCAGTGAACCCGCGTAGGCGAGCGCCAGATCGGCCTCGTAGCGACGGCGCACCAGCGCCTCGAACGCTGTCTCGACATTCTGCCAGAAGCTCGAGGGCTCTGGCATCGGGCCAAACTTCGCCAGGCCTTTGGCGAGGCGCGCGACCGAGACAGAAAAGATCGCGATCCGTTCCTCGCTGAGCGCGATGGCACCGCGCCAGTCGCGGGTCTCGAAGGCCTCCTGAGCCAGTTGCGGGATCATGCGCGAGCGGGCGTAATAGTCGTCGAAGCAGCGCAGGGTCAGCGCCGCAACCCGCCCGGGCGAGGGTCGGCTGCCCATCTCGGCCAACTCCTCGGCGACGATCTCGGCGGTTCTGAGCGTGCCAATGTCGCGCTTGGGCGAGGGCTGCATCTCAGGACGGCGGATAGGTGGGGTAGAGATCCTCGCTGCGGCCGAGCTGCTGGACGAGGGCGAGGACGGTGTCGAGCGTCGGCGAGGGGGTGCCGGTGATCGTGCCCATCTCCTGGACCGCCGTCACCAGCGCGTCGATCTCCATCGTCTTGCCGGCCTCGAGGTCCTGGAGCATCGAGGTCCGGTGCGCACCGACCTTCGCCGCGCCGTCGATCCGCCGCTCGACATCGACGCGGAAGGACGCACCGAGCGCCTCGGCGATGGTTTTAGCCTCGAGCATCATCGCCTTGGCCACCGCGCGGGTGCCCGGATCGGTCGCGACCACGTCGAGCGTCGCGCGGGTGAGCGCGCTGATCGGGTTGAAGCACAGGTTGCCCCAGAGCTTGAGCCACAGCTCGGAGCGGATGTCGTCGAGGACCGGCGCACTGAATCCGCCCGCTTCCAGCGCCCGCGACAACGCCTCGATGCGCGGGGTAGTCTCGCCGGAGGGTTCGCCGAGCGCGAACTTGTCGCCGTAGACGTGGCGGATGACGCCGGGCTCCACGATCTCGGCGGCCGGGTAGACGCTGCAGCCAATGGCGCGCTCGGCGCCGATTGCCTGCCACTGGCGGCCACCGCGATCGACCGCGTCGAGCTGCCGGCCGGCGTAGGGGCCGTCGAGCCCATGGAAGTACCACCAGGGCACGCCGTTCTGGCAGGTCACCACCGCGGTCTCGGGGCCGAGGAGCGGCGCCATCGCCTCCGCGGTCTCCCAGGACTGGTGCGCCTTGAGGCAATTGAAAACCGCATCCTGGACCCCAAGCTCGGCCGGGTCGCTGGCGCCGCGGACGCGGACTACCGTCTCGGCTCCATCGCGGATCAGCTTGAGGCCGCGGCTCTGGATCGCCTCGAGATGGGCGCCGCGGGCGACGAGCGAGAGCTCGACCTCCCCGACGCCGGCGAGGCCCGCGGCGAGAAAGCCACCGATCGATCCCGCTCCGAAGATGCAGATCCTCATGTTCGCCCCTTCGCTGCCGGACGTGCCGGCTCAGGTGGTCTTTTCGCGCCCGCGGATCCGGTCGCGGATCAGCTTGAAGAGCGGCAGCAGGATCAGGATGATCGCGATTACGGTGATGGTGCCCGCAATCGGCCGCGTGAAGAAGATGCTGAAATCGCCACCCGAGAACAAGAGCGACTGCCTGAGCTTCGGCTCGGCGATGGGGCCCAGCACGACGGCGAGCACCATCGGCGCAACCGGATAGTCGAGGATGCGCAGGAAGAATGCACCGAAGCCGAAGAGCAGCATCAGCCAGACGTCGAACATGTCGGTATAGGCGGCATAGGTCCCGACCGCTGACAGAACGAAGATCATCGGCGCGAGGATCGTGAAAGGCATCCGCAGCATCCACAGGAAGAGCGGGATGAACGCGAGGTTGAGGATCACCGCGACAAGGTTCGAGACGTAGAACGACCCGATCAGCGGCCAGACGAAGCCCGGCTCGGAAGTGAACAGCAGCGGCCCCGGCTGCAGCCCCCAGATCACCATGCCCGCAAGCAACACGGCGGTTGTGGGCGAGCCGGGGATGCCGAGGGTCATCATCGGCAGCATGGCGCCAGTGGAGGCCGAATTGTTGGCGGATTCGGGTGCAGCCACGCCGTCAATCTCGCCCTTGCCGTAGCGCTCCGGATTGCGCGAGGTCATCTTGGCGACGCCGTAGGCCATCAGCGAGCCGGGCGTGGCGCCGGCCGCCGGCAGGATGCCGACGAAGAAGCCGAGGAACGAGCCGATGGTGGCACCCCGCCACGCGAAACGGAATTCCTTGATCGCTCTCCAGATCCGCCCGGCGCTGATCTTCACGTCGACCATCGAAGTGTCGTAGCGCATGGTGTTGATCGCCCAGAGCATCTCGCCGATGCCGTAGACGCCGATCGCCAGCACCAGGAAGCGGATGCCGTGCGAGAAGCCGGAGATATCGAGGAAGACCAGCCGCGGCTGGCCGGAGATGATGTCGAAGCCGACCGCCCCGAAGACGAGGCCGATGCAGATCGAGAAGATGGTCTTGGGGACGTCGTCGCCGCCGAGCCCCACGAAGGTCGCGAAGGCGAGCAGCATCAGTGCGAAGATCTCCGGATCGCCGAAGCTGAGCGCGACCGAGGCGAGCGGCGGGGCGAAGGCGGTGAAGAGGATGTTGGCGACCGAGCCGCCTACGAAGGACGCGATCGCCGCGGCGACCAGCGCCACGTCTGCACGCCCCTGCAGCGCCATGGGGCGGCCATCGAACGTGGTCGCCACCGCCGTCGAGGCGCCGGGGATGCCGAGCGCGATCGACGAGATCGCGCCGCCGTACATCGCGCCGTAGTAGATCGCGGCGAGAAAGATCATCGGCGAGGTGGCGCTGCCGGTCATGTCCTGGACGACGAAGGTGAAGGGCAGCAGGATCGCCACCCCGTTGACCGAACCCAGACCCGGCATCGCACCGACGAAGAGCCCGATGACCACGCCCGCCACCGCCAACCCGAGGTTGAACGGCTGGAGTGCGACCCAGATGCCTTCGAAGAGCAGAGACAGAACTTCCATCTGATCCGAACCTTTCGTGCCTTGCCGCCCGGGTCGCGCGCGATGCGTCGAGAGTTGCTTCTATGTTCGCGAGAATGTCACAGGAACAATTCGTATAATGGAATGAACAAGGGTTCCAGGAAGCCCTTCGGCAGGAATATCCGCATCGCTATGTCGAAGAAGAAAAAGCTGATCACCGGCATGAGGATCGCTATAGTCAGGGTCTGCACCAAGGAGTGCCTGCCGAGAAAGCGCAGATAGTAGATCATGAAGACGAAGATCGCACCGTAGTAGCCCAGGAAGTAGATGGCCACGAAGAACCCGATCAACCCTCCGCCGACGGTCCCAAGCATCCGCAGCGCGAAGCCGTCCAGGAAAGGCTCCTCGGAGCGCGACGGCGGCGAGCTGCGGCGAAACCAGTTTATGGCGATCCAGATGCAGGAGACGAGCATGATCGCCCCCAGCCAGAAGGGCCAGAAGCCGCTCCCGAGGCTCTCGCCCTCCTCGTCCAGCCAGATGTTGTCGAAGCGAACCGCCGTGGTGTCCCAGGCCGGCGGTTCGCCGCTCTTGTACATGATGTAGATCGAGAAGAGCCCCAGAATGAGCGCGGTTACGATTTCGGCCCTACGCATCCCCTGGTCCTCCTCCCGATCTGATCTGTACGTTCCGCGCCGTCGGCTCAGCCGGCGGCGGCCTCTTCGAGCATCGCCTTGTGGCGCTCGAGCGCCTTCTCCCAGTAGGCCATCAGCTCGTCGCCGGTCAGGAATTCGCCCACGAGCGCCTGACTGGCCATGAACTCCTGCCACTGCTCGGAGTCGTAGATCTTGCGGAACATGTCCGAGTAGAACGCCTGCGCCTCCTCCGACATGCCCGGCGCACCGACCACCGCCCGCTGGTTGTTGTAGGCGAACTCGGTTCCGAGCTCGGTAAGCGTCGGCACGTCCGGCAGCAGCTCGAGCCGCTCCTCGGAGAAGGTCACCAGCGGCACGACGTCGCCGGACTCGTAGAAGCCGAGTGCCTCGGCGGGGTTGTTGACCGTCGAGTTGATCTGCTGGCCGCCGAGCTGGCGCGCCACCTCGCCACCGCCCTCGTAGGGGATGTAGCGCATGTCGAGATCAAAGGTGTCGTTCAGGAAGTTGGTGACGAGCTCGTCCTCCTGATCCTTGCCGGTGCCGCCCATCACCCACTTCTTGCCCTCGGCTTTGGCCGTCTCGAGGAACTGCTCGAAGCTGGTGATGCCCGAGTTCTTGTGGACCCACAGCACGAAGGGGTCCTCCGCCATGCGCGCGATCGGCGCGAAGTCCAGGATGTTCACGTCGAGCCCCGGCTGGCGCAGCGGCGTGGTGTAGAACGAGTTCAGCGTCACCATGATCGTGTGGTCGGGGTCGCTGGTCTCCTTGAGCGCCAGGAACGATTCCGCGCCCGAGCCGCCGGGGCGGTTCTCCGGCACCAGCGGCCGCGGCGTCAGGTCGTTCTGCTGGGCCACGCCCTGCAGGAAGCGGGCAATCTGGTCGGCACCACCGCCCGGCCCCGCCATGATCACCATCTGGATCGGCTTGATCGGCTGCCAGTCCTGCGCCAGAGCACCCGACGCGCTCCAGCTCATTGCCGCGGCGCCGACGAGCCCCGCGAGTTTAAGCATTGCCTTGGTCATTGACTTCCTCCCATGACTACAGGTCTTCCGTTGCGCGGCCTCAAGCCGCGCTGTCTTTCTAGCCGTTCTTCCCGCGGCCTTGACCGGGCGCGCATGTCGGTCGTTTCAGGTGCGCGCCGCATCTCAGTGTACCAGAATGACGGGGCTCGCGGCGGTGTCCACCACCACCTGCGTATTCCCCCCGAAGATCGTTTCGCGCTCATGGCTATCGCTGTAGGCGCCCATGATCAGCATATCCGCCCCGACCTCCGCGCTGCGCTTCAGGAGCGCCTTGCCGATGGCGCCCTTGGCCGCGAAGCTGTCGATCCGAGCGCTCACGCCGCGGATCGCAAGATAATCGATTAGATCGGCGGCGGTGGCGCCGTGGATCTCCTCGCGGCCCGCGGTCAGCACCGTCACCGCATCGGCCTGGAGGATCAGGTCCATCGTCAGCGCCACGGCACGCGCCGCCTCGACCGAGCCGTTCCAGGCGATCGCGAGGCGGGCGCCGAGCATTTCGGGCGTCGGCCCCGGCGGGCACATCAGCACCGGCCGGCCGGTGCTGAACAGCGCCGATTTCAGCGTGTTTGCGCCGAGGTTGCGGTCGCGGTCGGGCTTGGCGACGACGATCAGGTCCGCGAGCCGGCCCTGTCGCTTGATGACGTCGATCTGCCGCCCCACCGCCTCGATCCAGGAGACGGAGGGGCCGCCTCCTTCGGGCTGCTCGGTGACGCGGAGTCCATAGCGCTTCACCT
>JBBQRM010000087.1:0-9250 GCA_038214855.1 Rhodobacterales bacterium
GGCCAGGTGCGGCGGGGCGAGCTCGTGCCCGAGGTGCAGGCCGCGATCGAGGCGCTGGAGCCGGGCACCGCACGGCGCACGCCGGTGCGCTCGCGCTTCGGCTGGCACGTGCTGCGCCTCGCGCGCCGGATCGAGGGGCAGGTGCTGCCCTTCGAGGCGTTGGAAGGCAAGATCGCCGAGATGATGGCCGCACGCGGCTGGACGCTCGCCTCCACTCGCTACGTCGCCGACCTCGCGGCGCGCGGACGCGTCGAGGGGATCAGCGTTGAGCCCCAGCCCGATGCTGCGGCGCTCTGATGCTTCTCGGCGACATCCTGGCGGCGGCGCGGCGCGCGCCCGAAGCCTCGCTGCGCTGGCTGGAGGCCTCCGAGCCGCAGCTCGCCGCCAGTCTCGCCCTCGCCGCAGTTCGAGCGGGCGAGGCGTCGCCCGACTACCTGCGCGGCAGCGTCGCGGCCTTCAGCGCCCTCGCTTCCGAGGAGGACTGGGCCACACTGACCTCGCGCCTGCGCGGCGCCGAGGATCCGGCGATGGCCTGCCTCGGCGCGATGTCCGAATGGCGCATGGCGGCCGAAGATGCCGCCCTAAACCGCGCGCGTCCCGGCGAAGGGACCGGCGGGCACCCCGGCGAGGAGACGAGCGATGACAGACAAACCTGAGGCGCCGGCGCATGATCCACGCCTCAACCCGGCCCTGAAGAACCGCACCGACGCCACGCACGACACTTCGATCTCTAGCCCCGCACCAGCTGAGAGCGCCTCGGTCCAGCACGAGGAGGGGCGTCACTGGCCCTGGGTCTGGGCTGTGGTGGTTCTGGTGGGGATCGTGGTGGTGTTGTGGATCCTCTTTCTGTGAGCCCTCCTCACGGCAGAGGGGAGACCCCGATGACGATGGGATGGAGCGCGATGAGCGCGGCGTAGGGCGCGGCCGCGGCGAGCAGCCGAATGGCCGCGGCGTGCCAGGACGCCGGGCGCGGAGGCGCGGCCCGCACCGTCGCGTCCAGCGCCTCCCAGGCCGCCTCGCCCGTGGCGCGTCGATGCCGGCGGCCGACGAGGCGCATCCCCAGGAGCGCGAAGCCCGCGAAGGTGCCGAACAGCAGCACGTGCGCCAGATCGCCGTTCGGCACCATGTGCGCCCCCGCCCAGAGCGCCAATGCCGCGAGGAGCGGATGACGCACCAGCCGCACGATGCCGGACCGGGCAGGGTCGAATTCGCCGTCGCCTCCGCCGAAGGAGAAGGGGTTCGGGCGGCCGATCGAGAGCGCGAGGATCGCGCAGGCCGCCCTCGCGGGTCACCGACATGTCGAGGACGATCCCCACGATCACGGCGAGGAAGATCGCGCTGGTCAGTCAGGATCGTCCCGAGGCCGAGCCCGCCATACTCCGCCGGCTGCGACAGCAGATCGCCGAAGGAGGCGCCGAGCGGTCGGGTGAAGATATAGGCGATCCAGAAGGCCCAGACGCCATTGAGCTTCAGCACGTAATAGCCGAAGGCGACCGATGCTGCGCTGCGGCCGAAGGGGAACAATGCGTCGCGACGTGGGAGACGCCGCTCAGCCTGGGATTGATCGCTTTACAGAGGAGATCCGCGCTACAACGGCGGCGATGGCAGCCCACACGACAAGGCGCAGTGACATTGCACTCACCGTGCGCATCTCGAACGCCCCGCCTTGCAGAACATGCAGGCCGAACAAAGCGAACACAACTGCGATCGCAGCGGTCAGGGCGATGGCCAGCATGGCCGCCCAACATTGGCGCATTGCGATGCCGACACCTGCAAGGACATAGACGAACCCGGACAGGAAGTTGAACCACAGCACGAAGAGCACCGCGTCGCCGGCGGCCTGTGCAGCGGCGCCCCCCAACAGCACTCGGCCGCCAGACAGGATGGTCAGCACGCCGAACACCACTGCGACACCTGCCGCGGTTCGCAGGGGCCAGGTCTTTGACGGCCGTATCTTCATGGCTCTTCCCTTTCGTCGTATTCCAGAATTCCGTCCCGCAGCTGGAACAGCCGGTCGAACCGGTCATAGATCTTCTCGTCATGGGTGACGGCGACGATGCAGGCGTCCTGTTCGGCAGCCAGCTTGCGCATCAGGTCCATCACGATCCCGGCCCGCGTGCTGTCCAGCGCCGCCGTCGGCTCATCGGCGAGGATGATCCGCGGGCTGTTGGCGAGCGCACGGGCGATGGCGACCCGCTGCGCCTCGCCGCCCGACAGAAGCGCAGGCATGGCAGCCGCGCGGTGACCAACTTCAAGGTAGTCGAGCAGTTCGGCGGCGCGGGCCTGCGCCTCGGCGGCCGGCTTGCCCGCGAGCGTCAGCACCAGCGCGACGTTGTCGCGGGCGTTGAGGAAGGGCAGCAGGTTGTGGAACTGAAAGATGAAGCCGATCTTGTCGAGCCGCAGGCGGCGCAGGTCGCCGCGAAGCCAGCGGTTGTCGTAGACAAGCTCGCCGTCCAGCGTCACGCGGCCGTCCGTGGGCGCAATAATGCAGCCGATGATATTGAGCAGCGTGGTCTTGCCCGATCCCGAAGGACCGAGCAGCGCCACCACCTCGCCTTGCCGCACGGTCAGGTCGATGCTGCGCAGCGCATCGACGCGCGTCTCGCCCTCGCCGTAATGCTTGGAGACGCCGGCGATCTCGACCAGGAGCGGGCAGATAGGTTCCATCGCGTCACCCGCCGATTGCCGTCGCCGGATCGACCTTCAGCGCCGCGCGCACGCCGAGCCCGCTGGCCACGATGCAGACGACGATGATGATCCCGGCCAGCGCGGCGGCGTTGACCGGCTCCAGTACCACGCGGCGTGGAAAGACATCCTTGATGAGCAGGATCAGGATCAGCCCGAAACCCCAGCCCACCATCCCGAGCGCCAACGACTGCTGCACGATCAGCCCGATGATCGTGCGGTCCGGTGCGCCGATCAGCTTGAGCGTGGCAATCTGTCTCAGCTTCTCCATTGTCATCGTGTAGATGATGAGCGCGATCACCACTGCCGAGACCGTCAGCAGGATGCCGAGGAACAGGCCGATCTGCCGCTTGGCCCGGTCCACGACCGAGCCGATCAGGATCGCCTCCTGCTCGGCTTGCGTCAGCGCGCCCAGATGTTTCCATTGCCGCACATTCTGCGCCACGTCCTGCGCGTCGGCTGTGGGTTCCAGCCGCGCGATCACCGCGGCGACGTTATCGGCGCTTTCCAAGAGGCTGGCGCTGCGTGCAGCCTGAACCCGCTGCGCCGGCGGGGCCAGTTGCGATTGCAGGGTCTGGGCATCCGCCAGCGTGATGAAGACCGCCGGGTCGCCCCCCGAATTCATCACGTCCTCGATCAGACCGACGACGGCAAAGCTGTCGCGGCCGAGGCGGATCCGGTCGCCCACGGCCATGCCGGTTTTGCGGTCCGCCACCAGTTCGAAATGGGTCTGGGTGATGCCGCGCCCTTCGGCGATGGTCTGCGGCCCTCCGGGGTTGCCGGGCTCGTAACCGATGACATAAAGGCGCAGCGTATCGCCCGCATGGCCGGCCTCGACGGTCTGATAGGTGATGCTGCCCGCCTCGGCCACGCCGTGCAGGCGCGCCACCGCATCGCGGGTTCCGCCGGGGATCTTCGAAGCTTCGGCGAAGGGACCTTGGGTGCCGGATTCCACCACCCACAGATCGGCCTGCGGCGCCTTCACGATGTTCAGCGCGTCGGCGACCAAGCCGTTGTAGATGCCGATCATCGCCAAGACGACAGCCATCAGCAGGCTGAGGCCAAGACAGGTCAGCACGAAACGAAAGAGGTTGTGGCGCACATCCCGGTAAGCGAGGTTCATGGCGCATCCCCAAGGATGCGGGCCATCCGCCCTTCGGGCAGGCCCTTGACCGGGGCCGAGACAACCTGTGCGCCCTCGGGCACTCCGCTGACGACCTCCAGCTGCGCATCTTCGGTGCGATGGTCGAAGACGACGGGGACCTGCACCAGTCGTCCGTTCCGCACCACCCAGACCCGGCCTTGATGTCCGTCGAAGCCGCTGACTGCGATCTCGGGCACCAGCAGAGCATCAGACAGGGTGGCAACGGTGATCCTGACCTCGGCCTGTTCGCCAAGATATACCTCTGCCGGACACCGGTCGCAGGCGATCCAGACGCGACGCTCCTCGTTCACGCGGTCGCTCTCGATGCCGATCCGCGCTACCGTGCCACCGAAAACCTCGTGCGGGAGCGAGCGCAACCGCACCTCTGCAGCTTGCCCCACCGCAATACTACCGGCGCGCGCTTCATCGATATAGGCCAGCGTCCAGACGGTACCCGGATCCATAAGCGTGAAGATCGCCTCTCCGGCGCGCACCACGGTGCCCGCCTCGACATGCCGATCGACAACCACGGCGTCGAAGGGCGCGCGCAGGATGTGGTGATCCAGCAGCGTCGCCTCGTAACGCAGCGCGGCCTCGGCGTCGGCGCGCTGTGCCTGCGCGACTTCGATTTCGCTTTCAGCCACGGCGAGATCGGCGGCTGCGACTTCGACATCGCGCTGCGCCTCTTCGGCGGTCTGCGCCGAGATGGTGCTGCGCAGGACAAGCGCCTGCTGGCGCGCGTTGGTCGCCTCGCGCTGCGCGAGGACGGCGCGGGCGCGTGTGACATTGGCCTCCGCCTTGCCGAGCGTCGCCGCGGCGGCTTCTACTGCCGCCTCGGCCCGCGCCACGCGGGCCTCCTGCTCGGCGGTGTGCAGGCGCGCCAGAACCTGACCCTCGGTCACGTCGTCCCCGCTATCGACGGCGAGATCGGTCAGCGCGGCACCCACCTCAAACCCGATCCTCGACACGATCCGCGCCTCAACGGTGCCAAGACCGTAGACCCGCACTGGGACATCCTGCTCCATCGGCACGACAGGCACCGCGAGGGGACGTTCGGTGAGGAAGAGGTATCCGCCAGGGCCGATCGCGATGAGGGCCGCCACACCAACTAGCCAAAGGCGCGTCCGACGCTTCATGTCGCCAACTCCTGCGCGGTTGCGACACGAAACAGCTTCAGTTGCTCGCCGATTAGCCGCCCGCCCTCCGCCTCAAGTGCGAAAGCGCGATTGCCGAGTGACCAGCGGATCGCCAATCCCTGGACCAGCGAGATCAGCAGGACGGCGCAATCCTCGGGCTCTAGGTCGGCGCGGAAACGCCCGCTATCCCGAGCGTCGGTCAACTCCACCCGCAGCAGACCTTGAAAACGCATCATCAAGGTTTGGAAGCTCTCACGCAGCTCGGCATTCTCGGCTTGCAGTTCGCGTGAATGCAGTATTGCGGGGATCGCCGGATTGGCCTCGATGTAGCGCAGCTGCACGTGGATCAGCGCAACGAGCCGCTCTTCCGGCCTCTCCTTAGCGGCAAGCATCTTGTCCCAGGCTTCGGCCATCGAAGTGGCGATCGCCTCGCCCACGGCCTGCCACAGCATCTGTTTGGACGAAAAATGCCGAAAGATGCCGGGTTGCGTCAGCCCGACGGCATCGGCGATCGCCTGCGTCGTCAACCGATCCGGCCCGATCTCGTCCGCAAGCCGCAGAACGGTGGCGACGATCTCGGTCTTACGGTCACCGGCAGTCTTTCGGGCCATGACAACATCCATTCAGTTAGCGATTGATTACTAACTAATGTTGTCCTGGATCGAATACAAGAGACCCGTGTGTGGCTAGATCTTCAGACGGCTCTTCGAAGACCCCCTCATACGGTCTCCGGCTGATTGACTCGCCTCTTGGGGATTCCCTGGGTGAATTGAGGCGTTTAGAGTCCTTCCCCAACGACAACGAGAGGGGCAGGCATGGTGCAGGTTGGGGATCATCTCAGCGCCGCCGAGTTGCAGGCGGGCTGGCGCGGAAGCAAGGACGTGACGCTGGCGCGGCACTACCAGGTGATCTGGCTGCTGGCGGAGGGACACACGGTCGCCGAGGTGGCGCGGCTGACCGGTTTCGTGCGGCGCTGGGTCGAGGAACTCGTGGTGCGCTACAACCGCTTCGGCCCGTCGTCGCTCGGCGACCGGCGCCGGGGCAACGGCGCAAGGCCGCGGATCCTGACGCCCGAGATCCTGGCGATGCTGCGAGAGCGGGTGAAGACCCCGCCCGACGACGGCGGGGTCTGGACGGCGAGAAAGGTGGCGGCGGTGATCGCGGCCGCGCTCGGGGTAGCCTGTGTCGCCGAGCAGCGCGGCTGGGAGGCGCTGCGGGCGATCGGCTGGACCATCCAGCGCCCGCGGCCGAGCCATGCTCGGGCGGCCACGCCCGAGCAGCAGGAGGCGTTCAAAAAAAGCTCTGCGAAGCCGTCGCCGAGGAGGCCGAGCGTCATCCTTCGCCCGCGCGCGGTCGCCCCGACGACAGAATTTCCAGACGTTAGGTTACAGTACCCATCGGAACAACGCAGGTGCGAACGGCGGCTCTCCGCCCTGAACGTTGATGGATGGTGGACGTTAGCGACAGGAAGTAGCAACGGCTGGAATCGGAAGCCGACGGGGCGACAGACCGGGTGTGCGACTGCACTATAATCAACAGCAAGCGGCTACCTCACTACCACCGTCACGGTGAAGGTTGCGCGCAAACTCACGATCGCGACGTCGAATTTGTAAAATGATGTCATGTTTTCCTAACATTTGGCGGTGGCGAGGCCGCCCGTCGGCCAGATGTTAGGTTTTTCTAACATCTGACTTGATCGCCGGCCGGAACCCGCTTATGTCAGGAAAACCTGACATTCGAGAATCAAGCCGCATGTCGTCCGATCCGTCCCCCAGTTCCAGCGCCCCCGGGCAGCCGTCCCGGCCGCGCGCGGTCGTGGTGCTGACCGCCGAGGCTCTCGGCCGGGAGATCCGCGCGCGCCGCAAGGCGCTGCAGCTCACCCAGGAAGAGATCGCCCTCGATGCTGGGATCACTCGACAGCGGTTGGGCGAGCTCGAGCGCGGCAAATCGGGGATCCACCTTGAGGTGGCGTTGCGGGTCTGCAAGTCGCTCGGACTGCGGCTCCGAGTGGGAGATCTGCCGTGACCGGTGAGATCATCCACCGGCTCGACGTCTGGCTCGAGGGCACGCCGGCGCCGATCGGTAACCTGAGCGGCGACGCGGACACCGCCCTCGCCTTTCGCTACACCGCCGAGGGCATCGCCGCCGGCCGCCAGCTTTCGCTGGCGCTGCCGATCGGCGGGGCAGGGTACGGCCAGGGAGCCTACGGCGAGGGGGCGTTCGGCGACTCGGCGGCGCGCGCCTTCTTCGGCAATTTGTTGCAGGAGAATGCGACGCTCCAGTGGGTGATGGACGAGAAGCGCATCGCCCGCGACGACATCGCCGGGCTGTTGTTCCACCTAGGGCGCGACTGCCCCGGAGCGGTCTCCTGCGCCCCGGAGGGCGAGGCGCCGGACAAGGCGCCTGGCGTGCTCGCGACCGACTACCAGGTGCTGAGCGACGCCGACCTCGTCGCCATCATGGATGCGCTGACCCGCGAGCAGAGGCTGCCGGACGCGGCGCGGAATCCTTCGCCGCTTGCTGGCGTTCAGCGCAAGATCGCGCTCTGCCGCCTGCCCGACGGCCGCATGGCGCTGCCGAGCGAGGGGACCGGCGCGCCGACCACGCATATCCTGAAGGTGCCGCGGCGGGGCGAGGAGGCGCTGGTCGACCACGAGCATGCGCTGATGCAACTGGCCGCCACCATCATCAAGCACCCGGTGGCCGAGACCGAGATCTTCGAACTCGGCGGCCAGCGGGGACTGCTGGTCAAACGCTTCGACCGGCAGGTGGTCGATGGCACCGTCACCCGCATCCACCAGGAGGACTTCGCCCAGGCGCTTGGCATCCCGGCTGGGCTCAAATACGGCCGCACTGTCGAGGCTCCCTTCTCTGCCGCGGCAATCGGCCGGCTGCTCGATGCGACCGCAGCGCCGGCGGCGGCCCGCGCCGCCTTTCGCGACCTCACGCTCTTCAATCTGGGGGTGGGCAACACCGACAACCACGCGAAGAACCACGCGCTGATCTACGACGTGGCGGGCGCCCCGCCGCGGCTGGCGCCGCTCTACGACGTGGTTCCGGTGCTGCTCGATCAGGGGGTAAATCACGAGTTCGGCTTCCGGATCGGCGCAGCGGTGAATACCGGAACCCTGCGCCGGGTCGACTACGACGCCTTCCTGGAGGCGATCGGCTATCAGCGAGGCAGGTCCGGAAGGGAGCGCGTCGACCGGCTCCAAGGCGAAGCCGCCCAGCTAATGCTCAAGGCTGTCGCCGACGGCGCCGATGCACTGGGCGGCCCACGGCTGAAGCTCTTGGCCGACATGGTCGTCGATCAGACGGGGAAGTTGGCCGCGGCGCTGGGGATCGGGGTCGAGCTGCCGGAGCGCGACGCCTTCGTACCTCGCGGCGGCGGCTTTCTGGTCGGCAGTTGAAGGCCTGCTGAACATCACTAACTGACCAGAGCCAGCTAGAGAAAGAAGAAAGAGGAGCATGGGAGAGGAGCCCCTCATGGTTAGATAGGACTCTGATACTAAACGACAAAGCTTGTTGCAACCAAGTTGAAATGTCACATCGCGTGCAAAGCAAAAATGTCACCAGGGCCTGACGAACCTGCCCAACCCCGGGTCTCCGCCGCGCAAGCTGACCGCCGAGCAGGAGGCCATGGTCGCCGATTGGGTCCGAACTGGTCCGACGCTGGAGATCCACAAGGTGGTGCGTTGGCGGTGCGCGGATCTGCGCGACGAGATCGCGCGGCGCCTGGACGTGCGGATGCACGAGCGCACGGTCGGCAAGCTGTTGGCGCGGCTGAACTTCTCCCGGGTTTCGGTGCGTCCTCGCCACCCCCGACAGGACGTCGAAGCGCAAGAGGCGCACAAAAAAACTTCGCCGGGCTGGTCGCCGCGCTCCTCCCCGAGCACGCGCGAGGAAAGCCGATTGAGCTTTGGTGGCAAGACGAAGCGCGCGTCGGTCAGCAGGGAAGCCTGACCTATGTCTGGGCCGACAAGGGCAGCCGGCCACGCGCGCCGCGCGACCAGCGCTACGCTTGGGCCTACCTGTTCGGCGCGGTCTGTCCCGCGCGCGGCATCGGCGCCGCCCTCGTTTTGCCCAGCGTCAACATTGAGGCGATGAACCTGCATCTCGCCGAGATCGCCACCCAGATCACACCCGGCGCGCATGCCGTCATCACGCTGGGTTGGCCCTGCCGCCGTACTCCCCCGAACTCAATCCCGTCGAGAACATCTGGCAATATCTGCGCCAGAACCACCTGGCCAATCGCGTCTTCGACACCTACGACGCGATCGTAGAT
>JBBQRM010000088.1:0-9179 GCA_038214855.1 Rhodobacterales bacterium
GGAAAATGCACGTGTCGCTTGATGAGTACAATCGTCAGTTTTTTCTTACGGACGCAGAGTTATCCCCGCTTCCAGATTGGAAATCGGTCCCATTGAGCGACGGTTGGGGGTTGTATCATCACCCGAATCTGTCGGTTCGGGAAGTGCCAAGCCCCAAGATAGGCAAGATCTTGCTCATCGGCACGGCGTTCAACTTCGACCCGATCGCGCTGACCGGTGCCGGACGTTACGCGCTGCTCCGCTGGCCGCACATTTCGCCCGACGCCGCCGCGCTGCTCGGCCTGCACTACGGCAGCCGCGGTGACCGTCGGGTCGTCTCCTCCTGTCCCGGCCTCGCCTCCTACGTGCTCGACGGCGAGTTCCGCGAGGCGGAGATCTCCGAATCGCTCGAGCACCGGTTGCGCATCAACTACATCCCGATGCCGGGGACCGGCTATCGGCACATCCGCAAGCTCCTGCACGACCAGAAGCTTCACCTCCCCTCGATGCAGGTCGTCCACCATGAGGTCCCGATACGGGGGCTCGCGAACTACGCGACCGCCACCGACGTGCTGTCGGACCGGCTCTGCGGTTTCGCGGCGGAGCTCCGCCGGCGTGTGCCCGGCACGATTTTCGTGCCGCTGACCGCGGGCCTCGATTCGCGCATCCTCGCCGCGGCGCTGCGCGAGAGCGGTACGCCGTTCGAGGCCGTCACCTTCGACTTCGTCGGCAAGCCCGACACCGACATCAAGCTCGCGCGCCGGATCAGCCGGCGGCTCGGCATCGCGCACCATGTGCTGGCGCTCGAACCCTACGACCGTCGCAAGGCGGCACTCCAGCGCCAACTGACCGGGGGGTCCTTCCTCGACTGGGAGAACACGCATCTGATGCCCGGCAACGCCTATCGCTTCCTCAGGGCGGGCGATGCGATGGTTCTCGGCGGCTGCTTCGAGGTGGGGCGCCAGACCAGTCCCTTCCACTGCTTCGCCGATGCGAGCTTCGAGACGATGACCGGCGAGGAGGTCTGGCGGCGGCGCATGGACAAGCCGGGGGCGGCGAGCTTCTACGGATTCTTCGACGAGTGGCTCGCCTGGCGCCGTCTGCACCCGACGCGCATGCACTTCGGCTCGGCCTTCTATCTCGACCAGCGGCTTTCCGGCTGGCGCGCCGCCATCGAGCTCGGACAGGACATGCTGCCCTCGGTCTCGCTCAACCCCGCCAACGACCCCGAGATCTACTCGGCGCTGATCACGCCGTCGCTCGAGGAGCAGCGGGCCGGTTCGCTCCAGCGCGACGTGGTGCGCCGGCTCGCCCCCGATCTCGCGGGCTATCCCTACAACCCAATTCCGCTCACCCGCCGGATCCTGAACGTCGGCCGCCGCACCAAGCGCCTGTTGCTCAGCGGCGGCACGCGCAACATGAACCCGCAGCACGGGCTCGCCCCCGCCGAATAGGCCCGAAACACCTTTCTGCCCGGCTCCGGGGCGGAAGGGCTCGACCGCCCCGCGAGCCGAGGCAACGTCCCGCAGACGAGTCCCCGCTTGAACCGGACCTGCGGCCGCGGATAGCATCGCGGCGCGGTTTCCCTCCGCCGCGGAACCGTCGATGACCCGACCCTCGCAGGACCCTCGACGCCACCACCGGACGTCTGAAGCCGGCCATCCCGCCCCGCCCCGCGCCCGCCCGGATTTCGCGGCCGAGGCGGCCTCGCCCCAGCCGGTCTGCGGCATCGACGAGGCCGGACGCGGCCCCTGGGCCGGGCCGGTGGTCGCGGCGGCGGTCATCCTCGACGCGACCGCGATCCCCGAGGGTCTCGACGACAGCACGCGCCTGACCCCATCGCGCCGCGCCGCGCTGCACGACGCGCTCAGGTGCGTGGCGAGGATCGGCGTGGGCGCAGCCTCGGTGGCCGAGATCGAGCAGATGAACATCCTCCAGGCGAGCCATCTCGCCATGCGCAGGGCGCTCGCAGCCCTCGGCCCCGCGCCGGCGCTCGCGCTCGTGGACGGCGCCGCCACGCCTCCGGGTCTCGCCTGCCCCGCGCGCGCCATCGTCGGCGGCGACGGAAGTGCGCTGTCGATCGCCGCGGCCTCGATCGTGGCCAAGGTCACCCGCGACCGCCTGATGACGGCGCTGGCGCGCGACTTTCCCGGCTACGGCTGGGAGACGAACATGGGCTACGGCACCCGCGCCCACGCAGCGGGACTCGCGCGCCTCGGCGTCACCCTGCATCATCGCCGCGGATTTCGGCCGATCCAAAACATCTTGTGCGAAGTGCTGAGGATAAGCGCGTGATTCGTTTCGGTTTGACGGCGAATCGGTTTTGACTCATTCTCCCCCGCAGCACCGCGCCGGGGGAGAGCCATGACGACACCGACCGAAACCCGGCGCGAGCCGCCCCTGCCGCTCGACACGGTGCTCGAGGGCGATTGCGCCGAGGTCATGGGCGGGCTACCCGCGGCCTGCGCCGATCTTATCTTCGCCGACCCCCCCTACAATCTCCAGCTCAAGGGCGTTCTGCACCGGCCCGACAACAGCCGGGTCGACGCGGTGGACGACGAATGGGACCGCTTCGCCTCGTTCGAGGCCTACGACGCCTTCTCGCAACGTTGGTTGGCGGCGGCGCGCCGCTGCCTCAAGCCCGACGGGGCGCTGTGGGTGATCGGCTCCTACCACAACATCTACCGCCTCGGCGCCTGCCTCCAGGACGCGGGCTTCTGGATCCTCAACGACGTGGTCTGGCGCAAGTCGAACCCGATGCCGAACTTTCGCGGCCGCCGGCTGACCAACGCGCACGAGACGCTGATCTGGGCCGCGAAATCCGACCAGTCGCGCTACACCTTCAACTACGATGCGATGAAGGCGCTCAACGACGGGCTCCAGATGCGCTCGGACTGGGTGATCCCGCTCTGCACCGGCGCCGAGCGGCTGAAGACGCCCGCGGGCGACAAGGCGCATCCGACGCAGAAGCCCGAGGCGTTGTTGCACCGGGTGCTCGTCGCCTCGAGCCGCCCCGGCGACGTCGTGCTCGACCCGTTCTTCGGCACCGGCACCACCGGGGCGGTCGCCCGCCGGCTCGGCCGCCGCTTCATCGGCATCGAGCGCGAGGCGGCCTATGCCGCGCTCGCGCGCGCGCGCATCGCGGCGGTGCGTCCGCTCGACGCCGAGGTCTGCGCGGTGACGGCGCCGAGGCGCTCCGAGCCGCGCGTGGCCTTCGGCCAGCTGGTCGAGCGCGGGATGCTCAAGGCGGGTGACGTCCTTACCTCGCTCAACGGCCGGCGCGAGGCCCGGATCCGCGCCGACGGCACCCTGATCGCCCACGACGTGCGCGGCTCGATCCACCAGGTCGGCGCCGCCCTCGAGGGTGCGCCCTCGTGCAACGGCTGGACCTACTGGCACTTCCTCAGCGCGGGCGGGCCGGTGCCGATCGACATCCTGCGCCAGCAGGTCCGCGCCGAGATGGAGGGCTGACCGCGCGGGTCGCGCCGATTCCCGCGCGCACAGGGGCGCGTGCGACTTTCCTAACGACCGGTAAAAACGCCGGTTTTTATTAAGTGTTTTCAATGGCCGTCTGCATCTTTCACAGTGCAACATCAAGCTCCCGCCTCCTCCGCCGCCGCCGCGAGCCCCTGCCGGAGCGCCTTGCGCATCAGCGTCGGCATCGCCGCCTCCAGCTCGGCCGCCGGCACGAACCGCAGCTCCGACGCCGCCGCCGAGCCCTCGACCCGCGCCCAGGCGAGCCGCAGCCTCAGGTGGAAATGCGTGACCGTGTGCCGCACCTCCCCCCCCGCGTCGCGCCACTCCGCCGGCACCGGCGGCCGCGGCGCCGGCTCGGCCGCGGTCCAGTCGGTCGTGGGCAGGCCGAGCATCCCCCCCAGCAGCCCCCGCGCCGGCCGCTCCTCGACCAGCACCGCCCCGTCAGCGCGCAGACCGAGATAGGCAGTGCCGACCCGCACCGGCTTCGCCCGCTTCGCCGCCCGCCGCGGCAGGTCCGCCGCGATCCCCGCCCGACGCCCGGCGCAGTCGCGCCACCACGGACAGAGGCCGCAGACCGGGCTCCGCGGCGTACAGACCGTGGCACCCAGATCCATCACGCCCTGCGCGTAATCCCCCGGCCGCAGCTCCGGCGTCAGCCGCGCCGCGAGCGCCCGCAGCCGGGGCTTTGCCCCCGGCAGCGGCGCCTCGACCCCGTGGAGCCGCGCCATAACCCGCTCGACATTGCCATCGACCACGACCGACGGCCGATCGAAGGCGATCGCCGCCACCGCCGCCGCGGTGTATGGCCCCACCCCCGGAAGCTCCCGGAGCCCAGCCTCGGTGTCTGGAAATCTGCCGCCATGATCGCCGACCACCGCCCGCGCGCAGGCGAGCAGGTTGCGGGCGCGGGCGTAATAGCCGAGCCCCGCCCAGGCCGCCATCACCTCGGCATCCGCGGCGGCCGCCAGATCCTCGACCCGCGGCCAGCGCGCGGCGAAGGCCGCGAAATATCCGCCGACCACAGCGACCGTCGTCTGCTGGAGCATCACCTCCGACAGCCAGACGCGATAGGGATCGGGCAACCGCCCCGCAATCCGCTCCGCCGGTCCCACCCGCCAGGGCAGGCGCCGGGCGTGACGGTCGTACCAGCCGAGCAGCACCGCCGCCTCCGCCCCCGCCTCCGTCGCTGCATCGGCGCCCACCGCTTCCCCCTGACAGACCGCGCGCCATCCGCTAGTCTGTCGGGGACAGGCGGGGACGGCGATGGACGAGACTGGCACGCGCGCGCGCAAAGGCAAGACCGGTCCGTGGATCCGTCGCGGCCGGGGCTTCACGCCGGCGGCAGGGCTGATCCTTTCCCAGATGGGCACGCTCACCGCCCGCCGCGGCTATGCCCAGGCGCGGCTGATGGCGCTCTGGCCGGAGATCGCCGGACCCGAGGCCGCGGCGCTGACCCGGCCGGTGCGGCTCGCCTCGAGCCGGGGACCGGCGGGCGGGGTGCTGACGCTGGCCGTGGCCGGCGCAAATGCGCCGCAGGTGCAGATGTGGCTGCCGATGCTGCGCGAGCGGATCAATGCGGCGCTGGGGCCCGCGAGCGTCGGGCGCATCGCCCTCGTCCAGGTCGCCCGGATCGAGCCGCTTCCCGCAGCATCTCCGCCGCGCCGCGCGCCTCCGGCGGATCTCGATCTGGGCACGCTGCGCGCGCCGCTCTCAAGCATTGGTGATGGCGAATTGCGCAGCGCCTTGGAGACATTGGCGCGCAATGTGCTATCCCGAACGGGAAACCCGCAGGAACCGGAACGCTGATCATGCTCATCGCCCCCGCCACCCCCAGGATCACCCGTCGTCGCCTGATCGCGGGGGCCGCCGCGCTCGCCGCGGTGATGATGCTGCCGCGACGGCTGTTCGCGCAAGGCACGAGCCCCGAGATCGTCGAGATGGCGATGGGCGATCCCGACGCGCCGGTGACGGTGATCGAATATGCCTCGCTCACCTGCCCGCATTGCGCGGCCTTCCACACGGATGTGCTGCCGCGGATCAAGGAGAACTTCATCGACACCGGCAAGGTGCGGCTCGTCTACCGCGAGGTGTTCTTCGACGGGCCGGGGCTGTGGGGCGCGATGATGGCGCGCTGCGCGGGGCCGGATCGATATTTTGGGGTCATCGACCTGCTCTTCCGCACGCAGGCCGAATGGAGCCGGATGACCGATCCCGCGGAGATCACCCGTGCGCTCTATTCGGCCGGCCGGCAGGCGGGTCTCGGCGACGCCGAGATGGAGGCCTGCATGACCGACGCGGGCTTTGCCGAGGCTCTGGTCGCGGAATATCAGAAGAACGCCGCCGCCGACGGGATCGATTCGACGCCCTCCTTCATCATCGACGGCGAGAAGGCGCAGAACATGCCCTATGCGGAGTTCGAGGCGCGGCTGAACCAGGCGCTGGAGAGCTAGGGGCGCAGAACCTGCTCAAGGTTGAGCAGTCTGGATTTTCATTCGATTTCAGTTGGTTGGCCGGGGCGTTAACCACAGGGAAAGGATTTGAGCACCGCCGCGCCGGGTCGGAGGGTCACAATTCCAGCCGGTCGAGCGCCGCGTCGAACGGCGCCCAATCCTCGACGCGCAGGCGCACCGGCAGCACCAGGACCCGACGCAGGAAGGCAGGCGGCAGGCGAACCGCGTCCTTTTCGGTGGTGACGAGCTGCGCGCCCAAACGGTCGGCCTCCGCCGCGAGCCGGGAACACAGCACCGGCGCATAGGGCGCGTGGTCTGCGAAGGCGCGGGTCGCCACGATCTCGGCGCCGAGGCCGCGCAGGGTCGCGAAGAACTTCTCCGGCCGCCCGATCCCCGCGAAGGCGAGCGTCCTGAGGCCGGGCCAGTCCATGCCGGTCTCCAGCGGCTGCAGCTCCGCGTCGAGCCGAGGCAGCGCGCCGGCCTGCGGCCAGTCGCGCGCGAAGGCCGACCGGGCTTCGGCCGCGCCGATGGCGAGCAACAGGTCGGCGCGCGCGAGCCCCACCTCGACCGGCTCGCGCAGGGGTCCCGCCGGCATCACCCTGCCGTTGCCGAAACCCGCGCCCGCATCGACGACGACCAGCGACAGATCCTTGGCGAGACCGGGGTTCTGGAACCCGTCGTCCATCACCAGCACGCCGGCCCCCGCCGCCACCGCCGCCAGAGCGCTCGCGGCGCGGTCCCGCCCGATCCAGACCGGGGCGAAGGCGGCGAGGAGCAGCGGCTCGTCGCCCACGGCGGCGGCATCGTGGCGCGCGGGATCGACCCTGAGCGGCCCTTCGAGCCGCCCCCCGTGCCCGCGCGACAGCACATGCGCCCGCCGCCCCCGCGCCGCGAGGCGCTCCAGCACCGCGACCACCGCAGGCGTCTTGCCGGCGCCGCCTGCGATCAGGTTGCCGACGCAGATCACCGGCACGCCGGCGCGCACGGCGCGGCCGCGCGCGAGCCGGCGGCGCGCGACCTGCGCCCAGAGCCAGGCCGCCGGCGCCAGCAGGCGCGCGGCCACACCCGGTGCCGCGGGGGGATTATCCCAGAAGCGCGGCGCAAGTGGCATCATACGAGGCGCCACGCTTCCGCCGTCCCGACAGATTTTTCCCGCGACAGATCGGTCCGCGCCTGAATGCCCCCGGCAGGCGCGGCCTGATCAATGCGAACCCCGGGCGACTCCTGCGGGCTGCGCTCGCCCGGACCGGATGAGCGAGGCTCCTGGGGAGCCTCGCCCGGTCCGTCGCCCGGAGCCACCGGCGCAGGGCGAGGGGGGTGCAGCCGGGGGCG
Organism: Rhodobacterales bacterium; assembly: GCA_038214855.1. Lineage (GTDB taxonomy): Bacteria > Pseudomonadota > Alphaproteobacteria > Rhodobacterales > Rhodobacteraceae > Amaricoccus. Next base: position 7,239 of record JBBQRM010000088.1, read on the forward strand.
AAGCTCACAATCGGGCCGCGCCTGACTGGGCGGGCGCGGCAACGCGCCTGCGTCACGCCGGAGGCGTGCCTTCGGCACGACGGCAGGCAGGCGCGGAACGATCTGTCGACGGACAGATCGGTCGGAAGGCTGGAGAGGTGGCGCCTCACATGGGAAGAAATCCGAAGCAATCACCCGGAGCCCGTATGAGACACTACCGCCAAAGCCCGCTCGCTTGACACTCCCCCCGCCGCGCCGCAACCCTGTCGCGAGCGCAGTTCCCCGGATCGCCACTTCCATGTTCGACTACCGTCCGGTCGGCTACATCGTCGGCTGGCTCGTCGCGGGGCTGGGTCTGGCGATGGTGCCGCCGATTGCGCTCGATCTCTATGACGGCGACGGCAACTGGCACGCGTTCCTGATCGGGATGCTGATCGCCGAGCTGGTCGGTGGCGGCACGGCGCTCGCCTGCGCCGACGGCGCGAACCGCAACCTGTCGCTCAAGCAGGGCTTCCTGCTCACCACCGGCGCCTGGGTGGTGCTGCCCGCGGCGAGTGCGGTGCCGCTCCTGGTCGGGGTGCCGCATTTCGGCTTCACTGACGCCTATTTCGAGGCGATGTCGGCGATGACGACGACTGGTGCCACGGTCCTCGTCGGGCTCGACGACATGCCGCGCAGCATCCTGCTGTGGCGCGGCCTGCTGCAATGGATCGGCGGCATGGGCGTCGTGCTGATGGCGATGCTGCTCTTGCCCGCGCTCAACATCGGGGGGATGCAGCTCCTGCGCACCGCGGATTTCAACACGCTGGGCAAGGTGCTGCCGCGGGCCGAGGAGATCGCGGCCTCCATCGGCTCGGTCTATGCCGTGCTCACGCTGTCCTGCGCGCTCGGCTACGCCTGGAGCGGCATGGATGCCTTCGACGCGATCGTCCACGCGATGACGACGCTTTCCTCCGGCGGCATGGGCAATTACGACAGCTCCTTCGCGCATTTCTCCAAGGCGGCGCAATACGTCTCGACGGTGTTCATGCTGCTCGCGGCGATTTCCTTCGTGCGCTTCGTCCAAGTGGCGCGCGGCCGGCCCGCGGCGCTCGCGCGCGATACCCAGGTGCGGCTCTATCTCGCGGTCTTCGTGGGCTTCGCCGCCGCGATCCTCGCCGCCCGGCTCCTCGCGCGCGAGCCGCTGAGCGAGGAGACGGTGCGCGAGGTGCTGTTCCATGTGGCTTCGGTGCTCTCCAGCACCGGCTATGCCACCGCCGACTACGGGCTATGGAGCGCGCTGGCCGCGGTGCTGTTCTTCTGCCTGATGATGATCGGCGGCTGCTCCGGCTCGACCGGGGGCGGGGTGAAGATCTTCCGCTACCAGCTTCTCGGCTCCGCGATCGGCGCCGAGATCCGCGCGCTCCACAGCCCCCACGGCGTCAGCGTCCCGCGCTACCAGGGCCGGCGGGTCTCGCCCGAGGTGCTCGACTCGGTGATGGCCTTCTTCATGCTGTTCTTCCTGACGCTCGGGATCACCTCCGTCCTCTTGGTGATGCTCGGGCTCGACCCGCTCACCGCGATCTCGGGCGCCGCGACCGCGCTGGCCAACGTCGGTCCCGGCCTGGGACCCGAGATCGGACCTGCGGGCAATTTCGCTGGCCTCTCGCATCCGGTGAAATGGGTGCTCGCGGCCGCGATGATGGCCGGACGGCTCGAGCTGATGTCGGTCTACGTGCTCTTTACCGGCGCCTTCTGGCGGGTCTGATGCAGGTCGCGTTTTTCTTAGCGGTCTTAACTCGAAAACCCAGCACCACCGGAGGAAGGGGCTTCAATTTGTGACATCGGCTATTCTAGCGGATCATCCTACCGGTGGGTCGTTCGGTCGTTTGCGCGTAACAGGGGCAAAACCCCGGGCGGTGGAGTTCGGCGTGGGCGTTGATGGTGCGACCGATTGACTCGGGCGGTTGGGAAGGCATTTTC
>JBBQRM010000089.1:0-9174 GCA_038214855.1 Rhodobacterales bacterium
CCGCTGGGAGGCGCTGGAGCCGATCCGGCAGGGTGTGACGAAACACTTCGGCAGCCTCGAGCAGGACACGGCCCTCGGCCTCATCCTGCGCCACGACCACGGCTCGAACTACATGTCCAACGACTTCCAGCGAGAGGTCAGATTCATGGGCGGCACCAGCTCCCCGGCCTTCGTGCGCCAGCCAGAAGGCAATGGCGTGGCCGAGCGGGCCATTCGCACCATCAAGGAACAGCTCCTCTGGGTTCGGCACTTCAGCACCGTCGAAGAGCTGCGAAACGCCCTGACTGAGTTTGCGGCCCTGTACAACGCCACCTGGCTACGCCAGCGCCACGGCCACAGGACCCCAAATCAGATCCGAGCCGAACAGCTCGGGATTGCATCCGAAGCCGCCACGGAGCAGAAATTGGCAGCCTGACCAGCGCAAAGCGCTGTCTCATGACCGTGCCGCAGTTCAGACCGCTTTGGCACGACAGATGCCGCCATGCTCGTCCACTCCTTCTCGCCGGAGCATCGCTGGTTCGAGGATTTCGCGGCATTCTGCCGGCTGTTCGATGTGGAGGCAAAACCAGGGACGGCGCACAGAGTGAGCATCCCAGGCCAGAGGGCGCTGCTTCTGGGATGGGCGACGGGTCCACTGAGTGTGCCGACGCCGCGGGCTGAAGGCGGCCTGCTCTGATCGACCCTAATCCTCGAGCGGCAGCAGGCGGGTCACGCCGATCGCGCCGGCGCGCGCCAGGTCCGGGTCGAGCGACATCGGGATGTACTCCGCCCGCCGCCACAGCACCGACAGATCGTCGTAGTGCCGCGACAGCAGATGCCCGCTCTCGCCGGTCGCGACGATGAAGACGCTCGCATCGGGGTCGGAGAAGTCGTAGACGCCGCGAAACCCCGACGCATGCACGTTCAGATACGGCTCCTCCCCCGTGCCCGGGGTCAGCCCGCGCAGCAGCGTCTGGTCACCGCCCGGCGTGCTCTGGCGGATGTTGACGAGGTGCTTCAGCACCGGGATCTCACCCAGCGTCCGGTGCCGGTGCACCGCCTGATGCGCGTCGCCCCAGCGCCAGCTCTCGAGCCGCGGCCCGAAGCGGTCGACGAGTTCGATCAACGCCTCGTCGAGCGCCAGCCCCGCCATCTCGGCGCAGGTCTCGGCGCGGCTGGTCTGGACTACGTCGCACCAGACGCCCGCGCCGTCCACGTCGCGGAACACCCGCTCCAGGAACAGCGGCTCCACCGAAGGCAGCGCCGCGACCGCGGGCCCGAGCTCGTCGATGGCGATTCGCCGCTGCAGCGCCCGCACCCAGGCCGCATAGATCAGCGGCTCGGGCAGGTGCTCGGACATCGCCCCGTTCCAGGTGGCGAGCCGCTCGAGCGCCACCTGCCGCCGCCGCTCGTCGGTGCCCTCGGCCGCAGGCTCCCCCGAATACCACAGGTCGCGCGCGATCAGCGGCAACAGCACCCGCGCGGGTTGCGAAACGATATCGGTCTGGATCTCGATGAAGCTCGACAGCGTGTGGACCTCGCGCGCGTTCAGGAGCCGCTCGGCGCGGATGATGCGATAGGCATCGCCCCAATCGAAGCTCAGATGCCGCGGAAACGGCGCGTCGGTGATCCGGTTGTTGGTGTTGACCACGACACCGCTGGCCGGATTCTTCACCCACGGATTGCTCGCATAGGGCAGGAACCCCTGCCAGTCGTTGACCGCGCGCCAGCCCGGCGAGGGCAGCCGCCCGCGGCTGGTGTGGCCCGCCTGCCGCGACGGGATCCGGCCGATGGTCTGCAGCGCGATCGAGCTCTCGTCGGCCATCGTGAGGTTCAGCGGGGGCGCGAGGAAGTCGCGGGCCGCCTCCCGGCCTTCGTCCACCGACCCCGCCCGCATCAGCGCGATCGCAGCCCCCACCGAGCGGTCCTCGGGCGCGAGCGCGCTCCAGGCGAGGCTCGCCACATGGCCGGGCGGGGTGACCGCGCCCACCCCCCATTGCTCGGGCGGCAGCGCCGGCCCGTGCCGGGTCCAGCGCAGATTGCGCACCACCGGCTCGGCACCGCGCACGCCGATCCGCGCCTCGCGAGACACGAAGGGCACGAAGCCCGTGGGCGTCAGGTATTCCTCCGGGTCCTCGGGGTTCAGCCGCTCGATATAGAGGTCCTGATCGTCGGCATAGCTCGCGGTCAGCCCCCAGCCCAGCCGGTCGTTGCGCCCGATCAGCACCGCGGGAATGCCGGGGATGGTCGCCCCCATCACCGGCCCCTCGGCGAGGTCCATCCGCGCCAGCATCCAGATGCCCGGCGCGCTCAGCGCCAGATGCGGGTCGGTCGCGAGCAAGGGCGCCCCGCCGGCGGCGCGGCTGCCCGCGACCGCGAAGGCGTTGGAGGCTCCAGCGCTGCCCGCGCGCGGCATCGGGTCGAGCGGGCGGCGCGCCTCGGCGACCACCCCGCCGGGCGCATCCGGAAACGTCTGCGAGAACTCGGGCAGCGCCAGCACCGGCGCGTTCGGCGGGTCGGGCAGCACGTCGCGCAGCCGCTCTTCCGGCAGGATCAGCGACAGCTGCGCCCGCAGCGTCTCGGCGGCGGCCTTGTCGGTCAGCGTCAGCGCCATCAGCTTCTGGACCGCGAGGCTGTCCGCCGGCACCCAGGGTGCTATCGCCGCGTCGAAGAGGAAGAACTCCGGCGCCCCGCGTCCCAGCGCCTCCTGCTGGACCACGCGCAACCAGGCGTTGACCCCTTCGGCATAGGCCTCGAGTGCCGTCAGCGTCTCCGGCGTCTGGCCGCGCACCGCCTGCTGCGCCAGCCCGTAGAGGTCGAGCGCGCGCATCGTGGTGTCGATCTCCACCGTCTCCGGCCCGAACAGCTCCGACAACCGCCCCTGCGCGGTGCGCCGCAGCAGCGTCATCTGCCACAGCCGGTCCTGGGCGTGCACGAAGCCCAGGCCGAAGAAAGCGTCTGCATCGGCCCGCGCCAGGATGTGCGGCACCGCGAAAGCGTCGCGGACGATCTCGATCTCCGCTTCCGGCCCGTCGAGCAGATAGACGCGGTCGTAATCGGGCAGCGATCGTCCTGCGAGATAATAGGCCAGCCCGGCCGCCACCAGCGCGATCAGCGCGAGCACGACGACCGCGCGCATCAGCCAACGGAAGAGAAACGCCATACGCGCAGGTCCTTTCGCTCCCCGCTTGACCCGGGGGGGATAGCAGGCCATCAGGATCGAGACAACGCGGGAGGGGGCGAGATGGCGAAGGTGGCGTTTCTGGGGCTGGGCGTCATGGGCGCGCCGATGGCGGGCCATCTCGCGGCCAAGGGCCACGAGGTGACGGTCTACAACCGCACGGCGTCCCGCGCCGAGGCCTGGGTGGAAAAGCACGGCCACAGCCACGCCCCCACCCCCGCCACCGCCGCGAAGGGTGCCGAGATCGTCTTCGCCTGCGTCGGCAACGACGACGACCTGCGCGCGATCACCACCGCCGAGGACGGCGCCTTCGAGGCGCTGGAGCAGGACGCCGTCTTCGTCGATCACACGACCGCCTCGGCCAAGGTGGCGCGCGAGCTCGCCGAGGCCGCCACCGCGCGCGGCGCGCATTTCGTCGATGCGCCCGTCTCCGGCGGCCAGGCCGGCGCCGAGAACGGCGCGCTCACGGTGATGTGCGGTGGCGAGGAAGCGGCCTACGCCCGGGTCGAGCCGGTGATCGCGGCCTATGCCAAGTCCTGCCGGCTGATGGGACCCGCGGGCGCGGGCCAGCTCACCAAGATGGTCAACCAGATCTGCATCGCGGGGCTGCTCCAGGGCCTCTCCGAAGGCCTCGCCTTCGCGCAGAAGGCCGGGCTCGACGGCAATTCGGTGCTCGACGTCATCTCCAGGGGCGCGGCCGGGTCGTGGCAGATGGAGAACCGCGGCACGACGATGCTCAAGGACCAGTTCGACTTCGGCTTCGCCGTCGACTGGATGCGCAAGGATCTCGGCATCTGCCTCACGGAGGCCGACGCCAACGGCACGCCCCTGCCGGCAACGGCGCTGATCGACCAGTTCTACAAGGACGTCCAGAAGATGGGCGGCGGTCGCTGGGACACGTCGAGCCTGATCCGCCGACTGACCGCCGCCGGCTGATGCCGGCCCCCGCCTTCGACGACGCAATCAAGATCGCGCCCTCGATCCTGTCGGCGGATTTTGCGCGCCTCGGCGAAGAGGTCCGCGCCATCGAGGACGCCGGTGCGGACTGGGTGCATGTGGACGTGATGGACGGGCATTTCGTGCCGAACATCACCATGGGACCGGTGGTGGTGAAGGCGATCCGGCCGCATGTTCGCAGCGTGATGGACGTGCATCTGATGATCGCCCCCGCCGACCCCTATCTCGAGGCGTTCGTTGCGGCCGGGGCCGACATCCTCACCGTCCATGCCGAGGCCGGCCCGCATCTCGACCGCAGCCTCGCGGCGATCCGCGACCTCGGCGCCGGCGCCGGCGTCTCGCTTACCCCCTCGACGCCGCCGGAGGCGGTCGAATGGGTGCTCGACAAGCTCGACCTGATCCTGGTGATGACCGTCAACCCCGGCTTCGGCGGCCAATCCTTCCTCGCCTCCCAGATCCCCAAGATCGAACGCCTGCGCGCGTTGATCGGCCCCCGCCCCATCCGCCTCGAGGTCGACGGCGGCATCACCCCCGAGACCGCCCCCCTGGTCCGCGCCGCCGGCGCCGACGTGCTGGTCGCAGGCTCCGCGGTCTTCGGTAGCGGACCGGAGCATTACGCGGCCAGCATCGCGGCGCTGCGCCCATGAGCAACCCGCTCGAGCCCGGCCTGACCGGCACGGCCGCGATGGTGGTCGGCACCAGCGACACCGCGCCGCGGGTGGGATCGGGGCACATCAGCGTGCTCGCCACGCCCCGGATGATCGGCCTGATGGAGGAGGCGGCGCTGGCGGCGGTCGAGCGCCTGCTGCCCGAGGGCAGGCAGTCGCTCGGCACCCGCATGGACGTCTCCCACCTCGCCGCCACGCCCACCGGCATGCGGGTCGAGGCCACGGCCGAGCTCGTCGCCGTCGACGGCCGCCGCCTGACCTTCGCGGTCAGCGCCCGCGACGAGACCGAGCTGATCGGCGAGGGACGCCACGACCGCGTCGTCGTCACCGCCGCGGCGTTCCAGGAGCGGATCGACGCGAAGCGGCCGAGCTGATCCGAGCGACTTTCGCAGGTCTCGCCCTCGGCACGTTGGTAGAGGACAATCCGGTCCGAGCGCTCTTCAGGAAAGAATGGCGCCGTGACTGAGAATGTTACGATCTCCCGCACAACTCTCCACATAAAGCAGCATACGCTTTCCGCCAGCTGCTGCGGCAAGAGCCGCAGCGGTCATCTCCCTGAAGTTCTTCTTTGCTCTCTGCACATGAAAATATTTCGAACCGCATTGTCCCGGGACATCCAGTTCTATGACGACGTCGTCCGGGTCCGAAAAGGTTGCGACGACCTTTCCGTTCGCCAAGGTAAGCGCTTGCCCAGACGAGACGAACAGCGGTGTTGCAATCAGCGTCGCGGCGAGAATTCTTGAAACTCGCATTTATGGAAGGCCTCCCAATAAGGGGCAGAGGACATATCGCCATGCACCCGGTTTCAGATGTTTCGCAGGCATCGCGATCTGGGGCTACGGGTTCAGGTAGTAGTCGATGACCGCGGCCGCCGACCCGACAGTGTCGGAACTTGAGCTGGTCGGGCCCGGCGCGCCCCAAGGCAGGCCGAGGGGAGTGAGCGTGCAACCGGGAGGCGCCGTCACGAAGCCGGAGGCCTTAAAGCCGGCGGCACAATCGTGAAAGCGCTTCGCCGTCGCCTCGGCTGCGGCCTGATAGACGATCTGACCGGGCCGCATCCATATCGGAGAGCCCGGTCCGTGGGGATTCTTCGAAGCCTGCGTCGCTGCAGTCGCCCTCAGAGCGAAGTCGAGTGCGGTGCCTCGGTCGCCACGTCCCCCGACGTTGTTGACCGCGAGCCGATGGCAGGCGGCGCAGGACGCCCCCCCATCGCTGGGATCGTTACCGGTGACGATGCTCCAACTGCGGTCGGACGCATAGTCCTGGCCGACGTAGCGCAGCGGCGAAGCGGCGTTGTCGTATCCGTCCGCCTGGTTCGGCATCGCGTTCGGCGGCGTCCGCAACTGAGCGATGTAGTTCGATCTCAGGAACCCGCCGCTGTCGTGACAGGCGGTGCAGCCGATACCGTGCGTGGCCGCGGGACTCAGCCAGCGCGCCTGCCCGCTGCTCCACGGGGCACCGTCGCCCTTGCCCGGTGAGGGAATGTTGTCGCCGGGCAGCGCACCGTCGCCATAGCCCAGCGCCTGATAGAAGCAGAGCGCTCCGTTGGCCTTGTTGTACTGGATGACGGCGATGTCGTTGTAGAGCGAATCTCCCACGGAGAGGCCGTCCTTGCGGCAATGCGCCACCGCGACCGCATCCGCGCTGCGGCCGGGCAGCACCTGGAACCGGCTGCCAGGATCGCAGCGCCCGTTGAGCACGTTCGGGTGGTCGCAGGGAGCGCCGCCGGGTTGAGTTCCCTGTCCCGGCACCTCGACGCCGGCGCCGCAACTGAAGTCGGGAATCGAAATCCCCGTCGCCTGCCGGCATTCCTCGGAATAGGCGGCGAGCCGGTCTCCCGGCGCAAAGTCGAAGAGGACCGGGCGCCGCCGGAACTCCTGAAGCGCGCGGAATAGGACCGAGTCCTCGCCGCTGACAACCGCGGGCTGTGCCAAGGCCGAGGAGCGCCCGAAGAAGCCGGTAATACCGATTACCAAGGAAAAAAGTAGAACTGATGACCACATAAGAAGACGACCACGCTTTGACATGGCAGGACTCCGAAGCGGGATAGAATCAGTCGATTAATAGAAAAAAATTTATCCCAGAATCACGTTTTCGACAAGTGGAATTTTGGGAGGTATTTTGCGCGCCCAAGCTGCGGCAGGCGAGAGATGTCGCCTCGGCGAGCGGCTTCAGGGCACTGGATGTCAGGCTCCGCGCATCGGTTCTTCATGCGCGGCGGCAATGCGACGACCAAACCCGTCGGCGCGTCCGTGAACGACTACGTCAGCAGCGCTTCGGCTATACCCCCGCCGCCACTGGCCGGCGCTGTGAGCAAATCCTTTCCACCTGGTTAATGACGGAGCTTTTCACTTTCCAGATAAAAGACTTATCAAATTGCTCAATCTTGAGCAGGTGTCGGGCGCGGGCCCGCTCTCACGCGAACAGGTCGTGGCAGGTCTCCAGCGCATCGACCAGGGCATCGACCTCGGCCTCGGTGTTGTAGAGCCCGAACGAGGCCCGGCAGGTCGCGCTGACCCCCAGATGCGCCATCAGCGGCTGGGCGCAGTGATGCCCCGCCCGCACCGCCACCCCCTTGCGATCGACCACCGTCGAGATGTCGTGCGGATGCGCCTGCCCGTGGAGCGTGAAGGAGAAGATCGCCCCCTTGTCCGGCGTCGTCCCCTGGACGTCGAGCCAGTTCAGCCCGGCGAGCCTCCCGGCCGCATAGTCCCTGAGCCGCCGCTCGTGCGCCGCGATCGCCCCCATCCCGAGCCCGCTCATGTAGTCGAGCGCCACCCCCATCCCGATGATCTGGACGATGCCCGGGGTGCCGGCCTCGAACTTGTGCGGCGGGTCGTTGTACGTGACCACCTCCTTGGAGACCTCGCGGATCATGTCGCCGCCGCCCATGAACGGCCGCATCTCCGCCAGCCGCTCCGCCCGCGCATAGAGCGCGCCCGACCCGGTCGGCCCGTAGAGCTTGTGGCCCGTGACCGCATAGAAGTCGCAACCGAGATCGGCCACGTCCACCTCCATGTGCACCGCGGCCTGGCTGCCGTCGACCAGCACCGCGACCCCCCGCTCGCGCGCCGCGGCACAGATCGCCTTCACGTCCACCACCGTGCCGAGCACGTTCGACATGTGGGTGATCGCGACCAGCCTCGTCCGCGGCCCGATCGCATCGATCACCGCCTGCGCGTCGAGCCCGCCGTCCGGGTCGATATCCACCCACTTCAGCACCGCCCCCTGCCGCTCGCGCAGGAAGTGCCACGGCACGATGTTGGCGTGATGCTCCATTACGCTCAGCACGATCTCGTCGCCCGGCTCGAGCCGCGGCGCCGCCCAGCCGTAGCTGACGAGGTTGATCGCCTCGGTCGAGCCGGAGGTGAAGATGATCTCCTCCTCCAAACCCGCGCCCAGGAACCGCCGGACCTTGCCCCGCACCGCCTCGTAGCGCTCGGTCGCCAGCGTCGAGAGATGGTGCAGCCCGCGGTGGACGTTGGCGTATTCCGAGGAATAGACCTCCGTCATCGCCTCGATCACCGCCCGCGGCTTCTGCGCCGAGGAGGCGTTGTCGAGATAGGTCAGCGGCCGGTCGTGGACGCGGGTTTGGAGGATCGGAAAGTCGCGGCGCACCGCTTCGACATCGTACATCATTGCATCTCCGGCGGCGTCACGCCCAGCATCGCGAACACGATCGCCACTGCGAAGAATAGCGCGACCAGCGTGAGGATCACCCCGCCCAGGACCAGAAGCTGGTTCTGGAAACCGTGCAGCTCGCTGATGAAGTTCACATAGGCCCAGAAGGTCCAAAGGATCGTCACCAGCGCCACGACGGCGGCGAGCGGGGGCAGCAGCACCAGCATGACCAGGTGCAAGGCCTGGATCAGCGCCATCAGCGCATTGAGCCAGACGACGAGAGCAAAGGCACCCGCCGGCGTCCCAGTGCCGCCGAAGAGCCGCCCGACGCCCGCCGTCAGCACTGTCAGAAGGAGGAGCATCGCGAGCTGAACCCCGGCGCCCGCCAACGGCTGCGCGAGGATCGCGGCCGAGACCGGATCGACCACGTCCGGACGCGCCCGCAGCGCCAGATAGCCCAGCACCATCCCGGCCGAAGTGACCGCCACCGCCCCCTGGAACAGCTCGGCAGGGCCGAGGCCGAGCGCAAGCACCCGCCGCGCCGCCGCGCGCGGCCGCACCAGGCTTTCGATCACCAGCTCCTGCCACATACCAACCTCCACGGCCGCACGGGGCCCGCTTCCCGCGCGCGCCCGCCTCACGCTGCCACCGGTGCGCTGCCGCCGACCCCCCAGAGCGCCGTCGCGACAAGGGCCGCGACCGCCGCCAGCACCGCCGCCACGCGGGCGGTCGTGGCGAAGCCTTCCGCCTCCGCCAGCGAGGCGGCCA
>JBBQRM010000090.1:0-9149 GCA_038214855.1 Rhodobacterales bacterium
GAGTTCAGGCCAGGCAAGATCCTCACCGAGCGCCGCGCCGAGGGCAGCCTCGAACCCCGGTTCGACGCGCACCGCGTCGAGCATCTGCGCAACCGCGTCCGCAGGCCGGGCGAGCAGCCGCTCGAGCCCCGCCGCCTCCGCCGCCAGCCCCCGAGCCGCGCCCTCGGCCTCCGCCAGTGCCGGACGCGCCGCCGCATCCGCGACCCGCGCCGCGGCCGCCTCGGCCTCTGCGCACCCGACTGCCGTCTCTGCCGCCGCGGCCGCAGCCATGGCCGCGGTCGCGCACGCCGCCGCGGCCTTCCGTCCCTGTTCCGCCGCAGCAGCCTCGGCCCGAGCGATCCCGAGCGCCGCCTCGGCCTTTTCGAGGCGCGTGGAAAGCGCGACGGCCTGCTCCCGCGCCGCCTCCAAGGCGCGTTCCGCCGCCTCCCGCTCGGCGGTCAGGCGGGCAACCACATCGGCGCGCGCGTCAAAGCCGGACTGAACCGCATCGAGCGCCGCGACGGCCGCCTCAGCCGCCGCATGCGCCGCGCTCAGCGCCTCCGCGTGGCCCTCGCCGGCGCGCGCGAGTTCCGTGGCCTCCGACGAGAGCCGCGCGACGGTCTCGGCCGCGTCGCGGTCGAGCGCGGTCTCGCGGGCGCGGTCGGCGTCGAGCTGCGCTGCGGCCGCCTCCAGCTCGGCGATCCGGCGCGCGGCATCGGCGCTCTCGGCATCGAGCCGCTCGCGCTCGACCTTGAGCCGCTGCAGGATCGCCGCCGCCACCGCATCCTCCTCGCGACGACCCGGCAGCTCCGTCGCTGCAAGCTCGCGCGCCCGCAACGCGCCGCCCGCCTCTGCCTGCGTCCGCGCCGCTGCGCGCACGGCCTCGCTTAGCGAGCCGGCGGCCGCCACGCGATCCATCTCGGCATCGTGCCACAGTCGCAGCAGCAGCAGCGCCTCTGTGCGGCGCAGCCCTTCTGCGATCGCGCGGTAGCGCTGTGCCTGCCGCGCCTGGCGCGCGAGCGTCGCTCGCTGGGCCTCGAGCGCCTCGAGCACGTCGCCCACCCGCTCGAGATTGACCTCGGTCGCGCGCAGCCTCAGCTCCGCCTCGTGACGGCGCTGGTAGAGACCGGCGATGCCCGCTGCATCCTCGAGAACCCGGCGCCGCGCGCGGGGCCGGGCGGCGATCAGCTCGGCTATCTGGCCCTGGCGCACCAGCGAGGGCGAATGGGCGCCGGTCGCGGCGTCGGCGAACAGCATCGCCACGTCGCGCGCCCGCACCTCCCGGCCGTTGAGCCGATAGACCGACCCCGCCTCGCGCACGATCCGGCGCACCACATCGAGCCGGTCGTCGTCGTTGAACCCCGAGGGCGCGCGCCTGTCGCGGTTGTCGAGCCTGAGCGCCACCTCGGCGTGGTTGCGCGCCGAGCGCGATGCGGCGCCGGCGAAGATCACGTCCTCCATGCCGTCGCCGCGCATCATGCTCGACCGGCTCTCGCCCATCACCCAGCGCAGCGCCTCGAGCAGGTTCGACTTGCCGCAGCCGTTCGGCCCGACCACGCCGGTCAGCCCCGGCGCGATCACCAGTTCCGTCGGATCGACGAAGCTCTTGAACCCCGAGAGGCGGAGCGAGGTGAATTCCACGAGCCGGACCCGTCCTGTTTGGCGCCGCCAAGTTCCAGCGCCAACCCGCGAAAGTCAACGCCCAACCCTCATGTCGGGCGCCTTGGACGATTGCCCCCAACATCTCGTAGCCTTTTGATCGCCTTCCTCCGCGAGCTAGATGGCGCGTTGGACAGGGGGAGGAACGGAATGCGCGATCACGGCGAGGCAGCGGGGCCACGGCTCCTCGGCGTTTCAGGTGCCTTGCGGCGCGGGTCGGAGAACACCCGGCTCCTGCACGAGGCGGCGCGCGCCTTCGGTCCCTGCGAGTTCGCTCTCGCCGATATCCGCCTGCCGCTCTACGACGGCGATCTGGAGGCGGCCGAGGGCGTGCCCGCCTCTGTCGCGGCCTTCGCCGACGCGATCGAGGCCGCCGATGCGGTGGTCATCGCGACGCCGGAATACAACAAGGCGCTGCCCGGCGGGTTGAAGAACGCGCTCGACTGGCTGAGCCGCACCCGCCGCACGCCGCTCGCGGACAAGCCGCTGGCCATCGTCTCGGCGGCGGCGGGCGCCTCAGGAGGGGCGCGGGCGCAGTTCTCGCTGCGCCTCTGCCTCACCGCCTTCCGGCCGCGGGTGCTCCAGGGGCCGGAGGTGACGGTCGGCGGCGCGGCGCGGGCCTTCGACACCGACGGCAGGCTCAAGGATCCGCGGAGCTTCGAGCTGCTCACCGCGCTGATGACGGCGCTGCGTGCGGAGATCGCCCGCGTCAGCGCCTGAGCCGGACGCGCGCCGCCAGATGCTCGGCGAGCGAATAGCCCGGCGGCAGGTCGACCGGCTCGCCCGACACCATCGCAGCCATGAGCTCCCCCACGCTCCGTCCGAGCGCGAGGCCGGTGCGGAACCCGCCGTTCGCCACGAACACACCGCGCCGTCCCGGCAGCGGCCCCAGCATCGGGTCCGGGCGCGGCCCGCGCGGGCGCAGGCCCACCCAGCGTTCCAGAACCCTTGCCCCCCGCAGTGACGGGCAAAGTTCTTTCGCGCGCGCGAGCAGCGCCTCGAGACGGGCGTCGGGAACGGTGTCGGCAACACCCTCTTCGCTGGTTGAGCCTACGGCGACCGTTCCGTCGGCATGCGGCACCACATAGATGCCGTCGGCGGCGAGCATCGGCAGGCCGTGCGCCGCGACCGCGAGCCGCGCCGCCTGACCCTTCACGCCCTGCACCGGCGCCTGTGGCGCCAGTTCGACACCGCTCGCGCCGGCGGCGAGGATCACCGCCCCGGCCCCGATGCGGCCACGGTCGAAGCTCACCGCGTGATCCTCGACCGCTTCGGCCGTCCAGCCGCACCTGATCTCGACGCCATACGCGCGAAGCGCCGCGACCAGCGCTGCCAGTGCCGCCGGCGGGTTCAGCCGCGCCGACAGCGTCTCGTGCACCGCACCCTCCGCTGCCGCGGCGGGTGCGAGCCATTCGGGGCGGTCCGTCCCCGCCATAACCTGCCAGCGGAACGCGTCGGGCCAGCGCGCCGCAGCTGCCTCCGCCCGTGCCGCGGCCCGCGCGCGGGCCGCGGCGGAGCCGAGCGGCACCAGCCGGCCGATGCGCGCATAGCCCGGATCGCCGCCGCCCGCCGCGGCGATCCGATGCCAATGCGCCTCCGCACCGAGGAGCGCGTCGAGCTGGAACTGCTTTCGTGCCGACCAGGGCTCGGGCAGGTGCGGCGCCATCGCCCCGACCGGGCCGCCGCTCGCCCCCGCGCCGGGATGCGCGCGCTCGGCGACCAGCACGCGGAGGCCCCGCCCGGCGCAGGCGAAGGCGCAACTCAGGCCGAAGATGCCCGCCCCCACCACCAGCACGTCCGGCCGCGCTTCCATGCCCTTCCGCCCGCTCCCGCGCCCGCCTATGGTGCCGAGCATCGCCGGGAGCTAGAGCATGGACGCGGCGGGAGGGCAAAGGTGGGAGGGAGGCGGATTTCCGGCGTTTCACAGTGCAACATGCATTCGTCCATTGAAAACGTTGGATAAAAAAGGCGGTTTTTACCTTACTGTTAGGAAAGTTGCACGCCTTCGTCGGTGCCGTATGCGACCGCGGCGAGGGGCCGGAGGGCGTATGAGCGCGGCGGACAGCACCCCCTCGGCACGGCCGGCGGTCACGGACAACCCGCGGCTGGGGATCGCGCTGATGATCACGGCGATGCTGATCTTCGCGGCGCAGGACGGGATCTCGCGGCACCTCGCGGCCGACTACAGCGTAATGACGGTGGTGATGCTGCGCTACTGGTTCTTCGCGGCCTTCGTCGTCGCGCTGTCGGCGAGCCGGCCCGGCGGGGTCGCGCGCGTGGCGCGGACCCGTCAGCCGGTGCTCCAAGTGTTCCGCGGCGTGCTGCTCGCGGCGGAAATTTGCATAACAGTGCTCGCCTTCGTGCTGCTCGGGCTGATCGAGACGCATGCGATCTTCGCGATCTACCCGTTGCTGGTCGCGGCCCTGTCGGGGCCGGTGCTCGGCGAATACGTGGGCTGGCGGCGGTGGAGCGCCATCGCGGCGGGGCTCGTGGGCGTGCTGATCATCCTGCGGCCGGGGCTGCGGGTGTTCAGTCCCGAGGCGCTTGTGCCGCTGGTGGCAGCCTTGATGTTCGCGCTCTACGCCCTGCTGACGCGGCGGGCGGCGCGGCTCGACCGGGCGGAGACGAGCTTCTTCTACACCGGCGTCGCGGGGGCGGTGGCAATCACGCTGGTCGCGCCATTCTGGTGGACGCCGATGCGTGGGGCTGCGGACTGGGGCTGGATGGGGGCGCTCTGCGTCACCGGCGCGCTGGGCCACTACCTGCTGATCAAGACCTATGCGCTTGCCGAGGCCGGGACGGTGCAGCCCTTCTCCTACTTCCAGCTGGTCTTCGTCAGCATTCTCGGCGTCACCCTCTTCGGCGAGAGCCCCGACGTCTGGACGGTGGCGGGCACCGGCGTGATTCTCGCGGCCGGTGTCTACACGATGGTGCGTCAAACCCGGCGCGGCTGAAGGTCGCCGGGCTCAGCCGATCTTTACCAACGCCGGGTTGACAGGGCTCCGCCGCGCGCCGCCGCGCTGTTTTCAATCAAGGCGCGGTTTTCATGCAATCCATCGACAGCGAGGCTGCGGACCCGGCGCCGCATCCGGTCGCGACCATCATCGGCGACATCGCATTGCCGCTCGTGATCGCCGCTCCGAACGAGCGCGACAACCCCATCGTCTTCACCAACGACGCTTTGGGGCAGCTTTCGGGCTATCCGAACGAGGAGACCACGAGCAGGAACTGCCGATTTCTCCAGGGCCCCGAGACCGACCGCGCCGAGGTCCGCCGAATCTCACGGGCGCTCGGGGACGGTCAGCCGGTCCGGTTCATGTCGGCGACGAGGCGGATCGGCACCGCCTCGCCCTTAAGGCGCGCGCGATAGACGTGCAGGCCCTCGAGCACGCGCATCACGTAGTTGCGCGTCTCGTCGAACGGGATGCTCTCGATCCACTCCACCGCGTCTGTGTCGTCGCGGCGCGGGTCGCCGAAGTCGCGGATCCACGCGTCCACCCGCCCCGGACCGGCGTTGTAGGCGGCGCTGGCGAGCACGTAGGAGCCGTCGTAGCGCGTGAGCATCCGCGACAGGTACTCGGTACCGAGCCGGGCATTGTAGAACCCGTCGCGCGTCAGCCGCGCCTCTTCGAAGGCGACATTCGCGGCTCGCGCCATGTCCTCGGCGGTGCCGGGCATCAACTGCATCAGGCCGAGGGCGCCGGCGGGGCTGACGGCGGCCTCGTCCATCTGCGATTCCTGCCGCGCGACCGCCAGAGCGTATTCTCCCGGCACCGGCCAAGGGCTGCGCGCGATCGGGTGCAGCGGATAGTAATACGCCGACAGGACGATGCCGGCGGCGGCCGCGTCCTTGGCGAGGCGGATGCCGAGCTGCGGACGGCCGAGGTCGCGCGCCATCTGGGCCAGGCCCGCGCGGGTCGCGGCGGACCCGCCCTCTGCCGCGGCGCGCAGGAATAGCGCGCTTTCCGCCTCCTCGCCCGCAAGATGCAGCAGACGCGCCGCGCGCACGAGGTCGGGGCGCGGGAAGACCAGCCGCCGCCAGTCCGGCGCGGGTGCTGCGCCCGCCAGATGCGGGTCTGGCGCGATTCCCGCCCGCTCGGCAGCGAGCTGGCCATAGAAGCTCGTCTGATGGGCGGCACCACGTCGCAAGGCATCCGCCGCCGCCGCACCCTCGCCGGCACGCTCAAACGCCAACCCCAGCCAGTAGCCGGCACGCCCGAGGCTGATCGGCGTGGTGACGAAAGCCTCGAAGCGCCGGAAGTGCTCCACCGCGAGCGCCGGCTCGCCGAGCGTGGTGAGCGCGAGATAACCCGCCAGCCACTCGGCCTCGGCGAAATCCGGACCCTCGCCGCCGAAGTTCTGCGCGGCGAGCCGGTAGGCCGCATTCGCGTCGCCGCGGCGCAGAGCCTGGCGCGCGAGGTCGGCACGGTGCTCCATCCACCGATCGGGCTGGCCCAGCGCTTCGGCCGAGGTGGAGCGAGCGAGCAGATACTCCTCCGCCTCCTGCCAGCGACCCTTGTCGATGCGGTAGAGATAGCGCTCATAGGCCAGCCCCGGATCGCCGCGCATCGCAGGCGGCACCGCTTGGATCGCGACGGTCGAGCCGTCGGCGTCGCGGCGCACGGCGATGCGCGCCCGCGCGAGCGCCTGCCACTCGGGCGAGACCAGCGGCAGCATCGCCTCGGCCTCGCGCGTGCGCCCGTCCCACAGCAGCCGGTCGAGCCGCGCGGCGTGGTGCGGCGCCAGCGCCTCGTCCCAGCGCGCCAGCATCGCCTGCGCCTCCGCGCGGGTGAAGGACGCCTCGCGCCAGCCGCGCACCGCCTCGACCGCAGCCTCGGTCTCGCGGCCGGCAGCGACCAGCGCCTCGGCGAGGCGAAGGACGCCGGTGCCGGTCGCGGGCTTCTCCTCCGCAAAGAAGCCGATCACCTGCGCCGGCGGCAGACCGGCGGGCATCACACCCTCGGCGCGCCGGCGCAGGGTCGTCACCGCCGGCCAGTCACCGTTGCGCGCGACGAAGGCACGGTAGTCGGGCCAGGCCCCCGGCCCCTCCAGCAGAAGCTGCCACAGCACGATGTCCGAGGCCACGTCGTCGCCCGCCCGGACGGCAAGCCGCCCCGCCCGCGCCCAGTCTCCGGCCGCGGCCGCGTCGAGGGCGCGGCCGAGCCACGTTCCCTGCGGCACCGTCTGTGCCGCCGCGGGCAGCGCGATGGCCAGTGCGAAGGCCGCGGCGAGAATGCGGATCGATCCCATGCGTCTCGTCTCTCCCGAACGGCGGGAGCTATACCATAGCGCGTGTCTCACGTCTTCGATTCTCGTTATTGCTAGGCGTGGCGTTCACGTCTAGGTTCCGGCGGCTTCCGCGGCGGTCGCGGAGATACGAGGCGACGCATGTTCAAGGGCTCCCTCCCGGCGCTGATCACCCCGTTTCGAGACGGCGCGGTGGACGAGCCCGCGCTCGAGGCGCTGGTCGAGTGGCACGTGGAGGAGGGCAGCCACGGGATCGTCGCCGCCGGCACCACGGCCGAGAGCCCGACGCTCAGCCACGACGAACACGAACGCTGCATCGAAATCGTCGTCAAGACCGCCGCCGGTCGCATCCCAGTGATCGCGGGCGCCGGGTCGAACAACACCGACGAATCCGTGCGTCTCATGCGCTTCGCCGCAAAGGTCGGCGCGGACGCGGCGCTGGTGGTGACGCCCTACTACAACAAGCCGACCCAGCGCGGGCTGATCCGGCACTACACGACGCTGCACGAGGCAGCGGAGCTGCCGATCATCATCTACAACATTCCCAGCCGCTCGGTGATCGACATGATCCCGGCGACGATGGCGGAGCTGGCGAAGCTGCCGCGGATCATCGGCGTGAAGGATGCGACCGGCGACGTTGCCCGCGTGTCGGACACGCGGGCCGCTTGCGGGACCGGATTCCTCCAGCTCTGCGGCAACGACGAGGTGGCGCTGGGGTTCAACGCCCACGGCGGGCAGGGCTGCATCTCGGTGATCGCCAACGCCGCACCGCGGCTCTGCGCCGAGTTCCAGCAGGCGATGCTCGCGGGCCAGTTCGTGCGGGCGCTGGAATACCAGGACCGGCTGCTGCCGCTGGCCCGTGCGGCGTTTGTCGAGTCCAATCCCTGCCCGATCAAGTTCGCGCTGTCGCTGCTCGGCAAGTGTTCGGACGAGGTTCGCTCGCCGCTGGTGGCGATCGAGGAGGCGAGCCGGGAGCGGATGCGGGCGGCGCTGCGGCACGCCGGGATCGGGGGCTGATCGGGGCCGGACCGGAGGCATCTTTCACGCCTTTCACTGTGAAAGACAACGACCCCCATTGAAATCATTTGAAAATATTTGCTGATTTTACCGCTTGTTAGGATTTGCGCGGCGCGCACCGGACGCGTTCAGGCCGGGAACCAGCGCCGCGTGCGGTTGGCGAGGGCGACCAGCGACAGCATGACCGGCACCTCGACCAGCACGCCGACGACGGTGGCGAGTGCCGCGCCCGAGCCGAGGCCGAAGAGCCCGATCGCCACCGCCACCGCCAGTTCGAAGAAGTTCGACGTGCCGATCAGCGCGCAGGGGGCGGCGACGTCGAAGGGCACCCGCCAGGCGCGCGCAGCACCGTAGGCGAGCAGGAAGATGCCGTAGGACTGGATCAGCAGCGGCACCGCGATCAGCGCGATGACGAGCGGGCGCTCGAGGATCACCTGCCCCTGGAAACCGAAGAGCAGCACCACGGTCAGCAGCAGCCCGAGGATCGAAGCCGGCCGCGCCCGCTCGCGGAACCCCTCCACCGCCGCCGCGCCGCCGCGTGCGGCCAGGCCGCGGCGCGTCGCGAGGCCTGCCGCCAGCGGCAGCGCCACGTAGAGCCCGACCGACAGGATCAGCGTGGTCCAGGGCACGGCGATATCGACGACCCCGAGCAGGAGCGCCACGATCGGCGCGAAGGCCACAATCATCACCAGGTCGTTCGCCCCGACCTGGACCAGCGTATAGGTCGCGTCCCCGCGCACCAGCGCCGACCAGACGAAGACCATCGCCGTGCAGGGCGCCGCGCCGAGCAGGATCAGCCCGGCGAGATAGGCCTGCGCGTCCTGAGGCGGGATCAGCCCGGCGAAGACATGCTGGAAGAACAGCACCCCGAGCCCGGCCATGGTGAAGGGCTTGACGAGCCAGTTCACCGCGAGCGTTATCACCAGCCCCTTGGGCCTGTCGCCGATGCGGCTGAGCGCGGCGAAATCGACGCCGACCATCATCGGATAGACCATCGCCCAGATCAGCACCGCGACCGCGAGATTGACCGAGGCGATCTCGAGCCCCGCGAGCGCGCGAAAGACCGCAGGCAACGCGGTGCCGAGGACGAGGCCCGCGGCGATGGCGAGCCCGACCCAGACCGACAGCCAGCGCTCGAAGGCGCCGAGCCCCGCGGCCGACGGGGCGGCGGCGTCGGTCACGACGCCGGCTCGGACGCGGGCTCGGCACCGATGGCGTCGAGCCGCCGTTGCAGCGCCAGCCGCTCC
>JBBQRM010000091.1:0-8954 GCA_038214855.1 Rhodobacterales bacterium
GTGTGCAGGCCGATCTGGCGCTGGATCGCGGCGCGGCGCTCCTCGGTCGAGCCGCCGAGGCCGGTGAGCGCCGGCGGGTCGGCGGAGACGCTCGACAGGAGGTTGCCCACCCCGGTGATCCGCTCCTGGAGCAGCTGGATCCCCGGATGCGTCGGCCCGAGCACGCTGCGGCTCTGGGCGAGCTCGAGCTCGAGCTGGAGCGCGAGCCGACGCAGCTCCACCTCTTCGGGGCTGCGTGCCGCCGGCTGGTCCTCGAGCCTCCCGAGCAGCGGGTTGCCGCCGGCGAGCAGCGGGCGGCCGCCGGCGAGCGACGGGCTGCCGCCGGCGAGCGCGATCTGAAGCGCGCCGCGCGCCTCCTCGATATCGAGGATGCGGCGCTCGATCTCCAGGCTGCTCTCCTGTTGGCGGGCGAGCTCGTCGCGGCGGTACTCGAGGTTCTCCGGCAGCGCCGCGGCATTGGCGTTCTTGAAGGCGGTGATCTCGCCGCCGACCGCCTCGATGGCGGTGCCGACGCGCTTGGCCTCGTCCTCGAAATACTTGAGCGTGTCGCGCGTCCGCTCGGCGCGCACGCGCAGGTTCTGCTCGATCGCGCTCTCGACGAAGCCGTTGACGACGGCCGCGGCCTGCTCAGCGTCGCCGAGGCGCACGGCGATGGTGAAGGCGAAGACCTCGTTGCCCTGGCCCTGCCGGCCGGAGACCGAGATGGTCTCGATCCGGATCGCCTGGCGGAACAGATCGACCTTGTCACCGAGCGAGAGCTCCGAGAGGTCGGTGAACAGGGCGAACTCGTCGATGACCTCGATCAGGCTGTTGCGCGACAGCAGCCGCTCCTCGATCAGCCGCAGACGCTCGGCGGCGGAGACGTTGACGGTGGAGCGCGCGAGATCGTCCGGGATCTGCTGGCTCTCGATCAGGATCTTGGCGGAGGTCTCGTAGACCGGTGGCTTGATGAAGGCATAGACGCCCGAGGCGAGGATCCCCAGCGTCGCGACGATGCCCAGGAGCAGCGCGCGTCGGCGCAGCATGCGCAGGAAATCGCGGATGACCTGAAGCTGATCCATGAAAACGGACTCCCTCGGAACGCGAGACATGTATCGCGCCTAGACCATACCAATTGGCCGGCATCCTGCGCGAATCGTCTTCTTACGATAGATACTCGGCCGGCTTTCGACTACGGTCATTCCGTCACGACCGAAATTTTTCCAAGTCCTGCGCCAGAAAGACAACCTACAGGCGAAAACTCTTCGGTAATTAATCTCGTTTACCAAAAAACCTCGGAGTTTTGTTGGGAAAGTTCGGGGTCTTTGCAGCCGGAAGACCCGCTTCTAGTGACACGGAGCGACCCGGAGGTCTATGACGACAGCAGATGCTCGGAGTGAGAGATGTCCGGCCCGATGAGCCTCTTTCGGCGCCGCACGGTCCTGATCGGGCTGCTCCTCTGCCTGGAACTGGCGGGGCTCGCGATCGCGTATCAGGTCCTGACCTCCTTCGAATGCCAGGCGACGGGGGCGGGGGAGGCCTGCCGCCTCCTGCGCAGCCTCGTCGCCCGCGCGATGTCGGTTCTCGCGGCCTTCGCGATCTTCGCCGTCGCGCGTCCGGACGGGTTCGGCTTTCTCGCGCGGCGGATCGAGCTCCCCCTTGCGGCCAATCCCTGGTTCCTGCTGCATGTCGTCGGCATCGTCCTGATGTTCGCGCCGCTGTCGATGGCGGGCGGCGACATGGGCGGCTTCTTCGCCCTCGCCCTCGGTCCCTGGGTCCTCGGCGCCGCGGCCGCGAGCGCGGGGGCGCTCCTGTGGCTCGCGCCGCCCGGCGCCTGGCTCGCCTGGCTGCGCGCGGAGCGGTTCGCGCCGCTGGCGGTGCTGGCGACGGGCTTCGTGATCCCGGATCTCGCCGAACTCGCGCTGCCGCTGTGGGACCTGGGCCTGCTGACCCGGCTGACGTTCGAGGCGGTGCGGTTCACCCTCGACCTCGTCGGCACCGCCACCGTCTCCGACCCGGGCGATTATGTGATCGGGATGGATTCCTTCCTCGTCCGCGTCGCCCGCCAGTGTTCCGGGGTGGAGGGCTTCGCGCTGGTGACCGGCTTCACCGTGCTCTACGGGATCCTGTTCCGCACGCAGATCCGCCTGCCGCATTTCTGGCTCGTCGTGCTGCCCCTGGGCCTCGCCCTGAGCTGGGCGGTCAACATCCTGCGAATCTCGGCGCTGATCTGGATCGGGGCGCGCATCTCGCCCGAGCTGGCCGTCAACGGCTTCCACAGCTACGCCGGTTGGATGTTCTTCACCCTGCTCGCCCTGTCGCTCCTCTATCTGGTGCACGCGACGCCCTGGCTGCACGCGGAGGGGCTGCGCCCCGTGGCGCCGCCGCTGCGGGACGACCCGAATGCGGCGCTGATCCTGCCGTTCGTGGCGCTGATGGCCGCGAGCGTCGGGGCCTCGGCGCTGTTCCCGCATCCCGATCTCGGCTATCCGCTGAAGGCCTTCGCGATGGCGGCGGCGCTTGCGATCTTCGCCCGGACCTACCGGCGCCTCGCGTGGTCGCCCGATCCCGTCGCCGCGGGGGCGGGCCTGCTGGTCGGGATGGTCTGGATCGCCCTCGCGCCGCCCGCCGGGGCGCAGGACGCGATTCTCGCCGGGGCCCTGGCCGAACTGGGGGCGCTTTCCTTCGCCCTGTGGCTGGCGGCGCGCCTCCTGGGCACGGTGCTGCTCGTGCCGGTGGTCGAGGAGCTGTTCTTCCGGGGCTATGTCCTCGGCCGCCTCGAAGGCATCGCCGGGCGGGCGGGCGCCGTCGCGCTCTCGAGCGTGCTCTTCGCGATGCTGCACGGGCGATGGATCGAGGCGGGCCTGGCCGGTACCGTCTTCGCGCTCGTCCTGCTGCGGCGGGGGCGCCTCGGCGATGCGATCGTCGCCCATGTCGCGGCGAATCTGGTCATCGCCCTGTGGGCCGTCGCCCGAAGCGACTGGCCGGCGCTGTAGGCGCGTCTTTCCGGCCGCGTTCCGATCGAGACCCGGAGGCCAGTTTCGGCGGCCGAGGGTTCAGCCGTGATGGCGGCGCCGCTCCCAGGCGAGCGCGAGGGCCGCGAACACGGCCGACAGCGCCGCAAGGCCGCGGGTCGCATCGATCTCGGGGACACTGGCCACCTTGGGTCCCGGAACGGGGAAGTCCGGGTTGTTGTGCCCTTCCCGATGGTGCGCGGAAACGGATGCGGCCGACAGCACGACCAGGACTGCGCCCGCCAGTAGCGCCCGGCCTAGACTCGAATGATTCACGATACGCTCTCCCCCCGCCGCCGCGATTCTAGATCAGAATCGGAATTCGTTCCAGAACATTGACCGTTGCCGAAATCGCGGCGCGGCATGCGCCTTCCCGGCAGCGTCCACGATCCTCGAGCGCCGGGGCCGGTTCGACGGCCGGGTCATCGTAGTCGTCGGTCAGCCGTGATGGCGGCGCCGCTCCCAGGCGAGCGCGAGGGCCGCGAACACGGCCGCCAGCGCTGCGAGGCCGCGCGCCGCATCGATCTCGGGAACACTGACCACCTTGGGGCCTTTGGGCTCCTTGGGTTTCTTGGCCTCCTCGAGGACCTTGCCGGGTTTGACGCCCTCGGCCGAAACCTCGGCGCGCAGCTGGCTCTGGGCGGATGCTTTAGGAACCGCGAAACCGGCGGCGGTCGAGACCACCAGGAGGACCACCCCTGCCGAGAATGCCCGGCCCAAACCCGAATAACTCATCACTCACCCCCCGTTATTGCGATCCTAACGCAGAATTCTTTGTGAATCCAGAAGTTTGAGCGCTCTTATCCCGAGTGCCCGCGCGCGCCCTCGATCTGCCTGGATCGAGAAAAACCGCAGCCCCGGGCGAGATGCGCGATACTTCCAGTTGAATCGCGCACAAGCCCTGTCCCGGCACGCCTTGCCGCGGCTATGGCGCGGCGGAACTTTGTGTCCTAGGAAATGGCTGTTTGCAGACGAGGTCCAGTAGTGTCGCTCTCCTTCCGGCCCGGCCTGCACGCCGTCCGCCACGTCCTCGGCGCCCCTGCGCCGGACCTGGAGGCCGCCGCGGTCGAGCGCTGGGAAATCGCGCCGGCGGTGACGCGCCGCGTCGCGCCCGCGCGGTTCCTGCCCGGCCAGCTCGACCGGATCCGGGGCACGGAGTTCGGCTCCCTTGCGGAGGTGGTGCGCGATTTCCGCGGCGGGTTCGACACGCTCCACGAAGAGACCCTGGGGTTTCGGCTCAGGGACGTCGATCTCGTCGACGGCGTGCTCTATGCCGCGGGCGCGCTGAGGCATCTCAGGCCGCGCCATCACCGGGTGCCCGCCTACAGGAGCCCGCCCGAGGTGACGCACGGCGCGCTCTACGAGAGCTGGGTCGGCAACCGCTGGTTCGGCAACTGGCTGTCGGACGATTGCCTGACCTATCCACTGGCCGAACGGTTCGGCGCGGTGACGACCGCGGTTGCGCCGCAGGGCCATGTGCCGCGGTACGAATCCCTGCTCGGCATGCGGCCGCGCCGCCTCGAGCGGGCGCATTTCGACGAGCTCATCCTGTTCCGCGACCGGTCCGACAACGCCGACAGGCGCGCGCGCGCCTGTCGGCTGCGCACGCTCGTGTGCGCGGCAGCCCCGTTCGCGCCGCATGCGGGCGTCTTCCTGCTTCGCGGCGGCACCGGCATGCAGCGGATCCTGGTCAACGAGGCGGCGCTCGCCGAGCGGCTGGCCGCCGAACGGGGGTTCGCGATCCTCGATCCCTCGACCGCCCCGGTGGAGGAGATCGTGCGGGCCTGCGCCGGCGCGCGCGTCGTCGCAGGCGTGGAGGGCAGCCATCTCGTGCATGGGTTGATGGTGATGCCGCCGGGCGCCTGCCTGCTGGTCATCCAGCCCGCGGACCGGGTGGTCTCGGTGCTCAAGCGCATCGCCGACCGCCAGGATCAGACCTATGCCTTCGTCGTGGGCGACTGCGGGCAGGAGCGATTCAGCGCGGACTGGGGCGAGGTGGCGCGCACCCTCGATCTGGCGCAGGAGGCCGCGCGCTGATGTCGTGGTCGTGGACGCAGGCGGCACAGGCGGTGGGGGCAGGCGGGCGGCCTCCTTCGGGCCACCCTTCGGAGTGAGAGGAGGAACCCATGCCCTTCGAGCAGGTGCGGGCGGATTACGAGCGGCATGGGCGCTCGCTGGCCAATCCGGCCTTCGCGGCGCTCTGCGTCTATCGCTTCGGCCGCTGGGCTCTCGAGCGGCGAAACCCCGTCGCGCGGCGCGTGGCCGGGAAGCTCTACGGCGGGCTCAACGTCGTGGTCGCGAACGCGACCAAGGTCTGGATCCCGCCGCAGGTCATGATCGGCGAGGATTTCCACATCATCCATGCCGAGGGATCGCTCTCGATCCATCCCGATGTGGTGATCGGCGACCGGCTCGGGGTCATGCACAACGTGACGATCGGCACCAACATGGGACCGGGCGCGCCGACCATCGGCGACGACGTCTTCATCGGCGTGAACTCGACCGTGCTCGGCCCGATCCGGATCGGGGACCGGGTGCGCATCGCCGCCAACACCGCCGTCACCACGGACGTGCCTTCCGATTCCATCGTCGTGGGCTCGCCCGCCAGGATCTATCCGCGCCTCACGCCGTTCGTCTCGCCCAGGTCCGCCGCAAAGGACCGGCCGTGAACGCGCTGACCACCAACGTCTTCGAGCTTCTCGCCGACAACCTCGACATCCGCCCGGACAAGCAGGCGCTGGTGGATGCCGACCGGACCGCGACCTATGCGGAGGTGGCCGCCGAGGCCGGCCGGATCGCGGGCTACCTCCAGGCCCGCGGCATCGCGCCGGGCGACCGGGTGGTCGTGCATCTGCGCAAGGGCATCCCCGAGGTCGTCGCCATGTTCGCCGTCTCGATGGCGGGCGCGGTGGTGGTGAACGTGAACGTCCAGTGGACGCTCGAGCAGCTCGGATACGTCGCGCAGGACTGCGGCGCGCGGCTGATGATCGTCGGGCCCCGCACGGCGCGGGCGCTGGCCACAGCACCGCTGCCCGGCGCGGTCGAGCGCGTCCTCGTCGCGGGCGCGGCCCCGGAGACGGACCGCTTCGACGCCTGGGAGGCCACGCGGCAGGATGCGCCCGGGGCGCAGGTGCCGCGGCTGGACACCGAGCTCGCGATGATCATCTACACCTCGGGCTCCACCGGCCGGCCAAAGGGGGTGATGCTGAGCCACCGCAACATCGTGGCGGGCGCCCGCTCGGTGGCACGCTACCTGAGGCTCGGCGAGGACGACCGGCTGCTCGGTGTGCTCCCCTACAGCTTCGATGCCGGTCTCAACCAGCTGACGACGATGATGCTGACGGGCGGCACGGTGGTCCACCAGCCGGTCGCCATGGCGGCGGAGATCGTGCGCACGATCCGCGACCAGGCGGTCACCGGCGTCGCGGCGGTGCCGCCGCTGTGGAGCCAGATCGTCCGCCTGCTCGGCGAGAGCCCGGCGGCGCTGCCCTCCCTCCGGCGGATCACCAACACCGGGGGCAAGATCCCGCTCAACGTCCTCGAGCGGATGCCGGCCCTGTTTCCTGGCGTCGATATCTATCTGATGTACGGCCTGACCGAGGCCTTCCGCTCCACCTATCTCGCGCCCGAGCGGTTCGGGCGGAAGATGGGCTCGATCGGCCGCGCCATCCCCGGCGCCGAGGTCCATGTCGTGCGGCCGGGCGCGGGCATCGCCGGCCCCGGCGAGCAAGGCGAGCTCGTCCATCGCGGCCCGCTGGTCAGCCTCGGCTACTGGGGACAGCCCGAGCTCACCCGCGCCAAGATCCGCCCCTGCGCCGAGCTCGCGCCGCTGATCGGCGACGAGCCGGTGGTCTGGAGCGGCGACATCGTGCGTATCGACGCCGACGGCGACCTGTGGTTCGTCGGCCGCAACGACGCGATGATCAAGACCAGCGGCTTCCGGCTGAGCCCCGACGAGGTCGAGGACCTGGTCTGCCGCAGCGGCACGGTCGGCGACGCGGTGGCCTTCGGGGTCGAGGACGACGAGCTGGGGCAGGTCGTGCATGTCGCGCTCACCCCGCTCGAGGGCTTCGCGGAGGCCTCCCTGCTCGGGCACTGCCGGCAGGCGATGCCGCATTACATGGTGCCGCGCCGGTTCCACCTCTGGGCGGGCGCCATGCCGCGCACCGCGAGTGGCAAGCTCGACCGCCCCGAGGTCGTGCGCGCCTGCCGCGCCCGGCTCGCGGAGCCGGCGCTGGACACGCAAGGGGGCCGCCCGCTAGACCGTCCTCGCGACGCCGGAACGGAGATTAGCGGACATCATGCCCCTGAGTGAACAGCAGATCATCGGCCATCTGAGGGAGGCGCTCCATGTCGAGGGCGACCTCGACGGCGAGACAAGGCTCTTTTCCACCGGGGAACTCGACTCGGTCGCAATGATGAACCTCATCGCCTTCGTCGAGGAGACGGCGCGGATCGAGGTCCGGCCGCAGGACGTGACGCTCGACAATTTCGACACGCCCGCCCGGATCGTCCGCTTCGCCGAAGGCCAGGCCTGAATGGATGCCCGCGCCGCGACCGACGACCGGCTGCGGCAGGTGGCACGGACCGTCGGCACGCCGGCCTATGTCTATGTCACCCCGATGATCGAGGCGCGGATCGCGCGGCTGCGCGCGGCCTTCGGCGCGCGCTTCGCGCTCGGCTATGCGGCCAAGTGCAATCCGAACCCGGCCCTGCTCGAATGGCTGAGGCCTCGCGTCGAGCTGCTCGACGTCTCCTCGATCGGCGAGCTGCGGCTCGGGCTACGCGCCGGCTGGGAGGCCGCGCGCGCGAGCTTCACCGGTCCCGGCAAGCGCGAGGCCGAGCTGCGCGAGGCGATCGGGGCCGGGATCGGCGAGCTGGTGCTCGAATCCATACGCGAGGCCGCCCTCGCCGACAGGATCGCCCGCGACCTCGGGCGCATCCAGGACGTGCTGATCCGCATCGCGCCCGCCCGCGTGCCCAAGGGCTTCGGCGACCACATGGCCGGCCGGCCCTGCGCCTTCGGGATCGACCTCGAGCAGACGGAGGCGGAGATCCCCCAGATCCTCGCGCTGACCCACCTGCGCGTCCGGGGCCTGCACATCTATTCCGGCACCCAGTGCCTCAGGCCGGAGGCGATCTGCGAGAACTACCGGATCTTTCTCGGCATCTTCCGCACGATCTGCGAGGACCATGACCTGCTGCCGGACAAGCTCGTCTTCGGCTCCGGCCTGGGCATCCCCTACCACGACACCGACACCCCCCTCGATCTGGAGGCCGCGGCGGCGGGCATCGCGGACGAGCTCGACGCCTTCCGGCGCGAGCCCCGCTTCGCCGGGACCGCCTTGGTGCTGGAACTCGGCCGCTACCTGGTGGGCGAGGCGGGCTACTTCCTGACGCGCGTGGTCTCGGTCAAAGCCTCGCGCGGCAGCCGGATCGGCATCTGCGACGGCGGCATGAACAACCACCTGCCGGCCTCGGGGCATTTCGGCATGGTGATCCACCGCAACTATTCCATGCACCGGGTCGGCGGCGGCGGGCCGGAGGAGAAGATCGACCTCGTCGGCCCGCTGTGCACCTCCATCGACCGGCTCGCGAGCGGGGTGATGCTGCCCCGGATCGAGGAGGGCGACCTGATCGCGGTTCACAACAGCGGCGCCTACGGGCTGACGGCGAGCCCGGTGCATTTCATCAGCCACGCGCTGCCGCACGAGGTCCTGGTCGACGAGACCGGATTGCACGACGCGACCCGCGCGCTCGGTGATCTGTGATATTATCCGGCGCCGGGGAGGGGTGCGATGTTCCGATCATGGCCGATCGCCGCGGCCCTCCTGCTGATCGCCCTGCTGGGCCCGCCCGCCGGCGCGGAGCCCGGTGTGCCGGCGCGCGAGGCGCCCGCGGCCGTCGCGGACATCGCGGCGGTCCTGCGCGCGGGCGCCCGGCCGCTCGCCACTGCCCGGA
>JBBQRM010000092.1:0-8934 GCA_038214855.1 Rhodobacterales bacterium
CAGATGCGAAAAGTGGATGGCTGGGAAACCTTGGCTCAGCCAATCACCCCGATCAGCCTTGACCTCGTGGCTTGATCAGACCCAAATCCCGATGCTCGGAGAACGCCGCCGGAGAATTTCCACCAGATTCGAGACACTACCAAACCTTGGCTCAGCCCATCACCCCGATCAGCCTTGACCTCGTGGCTTGATCAGACCCAAATCCCGATGCTCGGAGAACGCCGCCGAAGAATTTCCACCAGATTCGAGACACTACCACGTTAATGAATTTACTGCTGTGCCGTTGCTTTGGCGATCCGGGGCAGGCATCTTCTCGCGGGGATCGTGGGAATGGGGCAATGTTTGAATATGTGCGGGAGCGTGTCGCCTATCGGCGAATGATAAGATGCGAGGCTGAGCGGTTGATCGCCGCCCATGGACCGAAGGCGTCGGCGCTGGCCGCCAATGCCGCGGCCGTGGAACGCGATCCGGTGCTGCGCGGCTTCAGGGCAGCGGTGGCCGTGCGTGTCGCGCGCGCTCTGGGCGAGACGCCGCTCCCGGGTGTGCGGCGGCGCCGAAAGCCGGTCGCGCCGAGCGCATTCGACGTGGCGCTGTGATGCAGGCGGTGGCGCGTCAGCCGCGCCGCCGCCCGATCAGGCCCTTCGACGGATCGTAGGCGTAGATCGCCGCTGCGAGGAAGGCCACCGTCACCCCCGTCACCACGGCGAGGGCTAGAGGCTCGAGTCGCAGGTAGAGCGCGAAGCGGATCAGCTCCACCGCATGGGTGAAGGGGTTGAGGGCGGCGATGTCGTGCAGAAGTACGCTCGATTCGCGCAACCGCCACAGCGGGTAGAGCGCCGAGGAGGCGAAGAACATCGGGAAGATCACGAAGTTCATCACGCCGGCGAAGTTCTCGAGCTGGCGGATCGCCGAGGACAGGAACAGCCCGATCGCGCCAAGCATCAGCCCCGAGAGCACCAGCGCCGGCAGCACCGCCAGATAGCCCCATGCCGGCGGTCGGATGCCCCAGGCATAGGCGATTGAGAGAAACAAGTAGACTTGGAGGATCGAGACGGCGACGCCGGCCGCGAGCTTCGAGGCGAGCAGGAACCAGCGCGGGAACGGGCTCACGAGCAGGGTGCGCATCGCTCCGGTCTCGCGGTCATAGACCATCGAGAGTGAGGATTGCATGCCGTTGAAGAGCTGGATCATCGCGACGAGGCCGGGCAGCACGTAGACCTCGTAGAGCACGTAGGTCTGGTAGGGCGGGGTGATCGACAGGCCCAGCACCGCGCGGAATCCGGCGGCGAAGATGAACAGCCACACCAGCGGCCGGACGAGCGCCGAGAGAAACCGCTCGCGCTGGCGCAGGAAGCGCAGCCCCTCGCGCCAGACGATGCCGCCGAGCGCCCGGGTATAGCCGCGCCAGCCGAGGCGATCCGCGCCCGCCGCTTGGCGTCCGGGCATCACGCGCCTGCCCCGAGGTCGGCGCGGGCCGCCGCGCGCCCCGCGCCTCGGGCGTCTGGATTTCCGGTCGGGTGAGGGCAGTGAAGCTGGCGAGGCTGGTCTTCACCGCGCTCCGCGACACGAAGCCGGAGCGGTCCCGGCCACGGCCGAGCCGGTCCCGCCGCGAGAGACGTGGGGCAACGCCCGCGCCGGGCGGGGCGGGTCGGGCTATGGGTGGTGTGGCCGCCGGATGGGGCGGATGACCCGGGGCGCGCACGAGCGCGGGGTGCTGCCGTGGCGTGTCGCACCGTGCGACATGCACTTAGGCTTTGAAAACATTGGTAAAAAAATGAGGTTTTCATCTGTTGTTAACGCGTTGTTACATCTGCGCGCGGGCGAGCTGGGACAAGAATGGCCGGATCGCGGCTACTTCATGCGCGGGTCTCTCGCGACGTCGTTCACGCGAGCGTCTCGCGCCGTAGTTCACGCGAGCGCCTCGCGCTCGACGCCGGTGAGCGCGAGGAAGGCCTCCCCCAGCCCCGTAGCGCCGGCGATCTCGGCGGCGGGGGCGGCGGCGAGGACGCGGCCGCGGTGGAGCACGACCACGTGGTCGGCAGGCTCGATCTCGTCCATCAGATGCGTGGCCCAGAGCACGCCCACCCCCTCGCGCGCGGCGAGATCGCGCACCAGCCGCACGAGGTCGCGGCGCGCGCGCACGTCGAGCCCCACCGTCGCCTCGTCGCACAGCAGGAGTCGCGGCCGGTGCATCAGCGCGCGGGCGCATTCCGCCCGCCGCATCTGCCCGCCCGAGAGCTGCGCCACCCTCGTTGCGAGCCGGTCCTCGATCCCCACCTGTGCCGTGACCTCCGCCGCCCGCGCCCGCGCCGCGCGCCGCGCCATCCCGTGCAGCGCCGCGTGATAGGCGAGGTTCTGGGCCACCGTCAGGTCGGTGTCGAGCGCCCGACTCTGGAACACCGCGCCAAGGGATGCCAGCGCCGGCATCGGCGCCCGGCGCAGGTCGTGGCCGCAGACCTCGATCGCGCCCGTGACATTGTCGTAGAGCCGCGTCACCAGCGAGAAGAGCGTGGTCTTGCCCGCGCCGTTCACGCCGAGAAGCGCGGTAAAGCCCCCCGCCGCGACCTCCAGCCCCACGTCCTCGAGCGCCTTCACCCGGCGGAAGGCGTGGCTCACGCCGCGCACGCGCAGCGCCGGGGCGCCGCCCGCGCCGGAGACGGCCGCCTGGGTCATGCTGGCTCCGCCTGAATGGCTCGGACACAAGCCTCGCCCTGCTGTCTTGCCTGGCAGCAACGCCGCGCAGCACCCGTTCTCCCCCCCTCACGCCGAAGCCGTGCCTCCGGCACGACGCGCGCGCTCCTCGCCCGCCCTGGAACGAACGCTGCCCCCGTCTCCGAGCACCGGCGCCGGAGCTGAAACCGGGCGAGCGGCGCCGGCATCATTCCGGCGATATCGCCACGCCCCAGGGCTGTTCGCCGACCTGGATCGACTTCACCACCGTCTCGCGCGCGACGTCGACCACCGAGACGTCGTTGGAGATGCCGTTGGTCGTGAAAAGCAGCGCCTCGTCGGGCGTCAGCGCCATCTGCCAGACCCGCTGGCCGACCAGAAGGTAGCCGCTCACCTCGAAGCTCTTTGCGTCTACCATCGCCACCCGGTTGGAGGGGCCGAGGGCAACGAAGAGCGTCTCCCCGTCATGCGTCACCTGCATCCCCACCGGTTGCAGCGCCTCGCGCGGGACGCCCGGCACCTCGAAGTCGATGGTGTGGATCACCTCGGGCACGCTGGGGTCGATGACGCTGACCGTC
Organism: Rhodobacterales bacterium; assembly: GCA_038214855.1. Lineage (GTDB taxonomy): Bacteria > Pseudomonadota > Alphaproteobacteria > Rhodobacterales > Rhodobacteraceae > Amaricoccus. Next base: position 3,249 of record JBBQRM010000092.1, read on the forward strand.
CCGCCGATCTCGGCGCTGACGAAGAGGCGCGAGCCGTCTTTGGTGAAGACCGCGGCGCGGGGGCGCTGATCGACGAGGACGTTGTCGGTGATCTGGAGCGTCTCGGTGTCGATGAAATGCGCCATGTTGGTGGTCTCGGAGGTGTTGATCAGCACGGACCCGTCCGGGCTGAGGCCCATCCCCTCCGGCTCGACGCCCACGGGGATGTCTGCGATCACCCGGCCCGCCTCGACGTCGATCACGCTCACCAGGTTGTCGTCCTCGTTGGCGACATAGAGCGGGTTGCCGCTGTGGTGCAGGACGCCGAGCTCGGGATCGGGGCCCGAGGGCAGGGTGTGGGTGATTTCGCGGGTCGCGGTGTCCATCACCTGCACGATGTCGTCGTCGGAGGCCAGGATGTAGAGCTCGGACCCGTCGGGGCTGAGCACGATGCCGCGCGGCCGCTGGCCGACGTCCACGGTATCGATCACCTCGAGCGTCTCGCTGTCGATGATCGAGACGGAATTGCCGCGCTCGTTGCTGATATAGACGGTATAGGCCTGCGCCGCCGGGGCCGCGGCGATGAGGGCGATGGCGGTCATCAGGCGGTGCATGGCGTCCTTTCGGGTCATCCGGTCACACATTCCGACTCCGCCCGGTCGGTGCCCAGCGTGTCGAGCGGGCTCACCTGATGCACGAAGCCCTCCTGCGGCGAGACCGAGGCGACGATGTCGCCTGCGGCGAGCAGGATCGGCTGGCGCAGCTGGTGGTCCCAGTCGCGGAAGCTGAGCGCCTGGCCCTTGAAGGCCGCGAGCTCCAGCTCGGCCCCGAGGATGTAGTCCCCGAGCGCCGCGGGGTCGGTGGCCGCGGTGCGGGTCGCGGCCTCGCCGAGCACGCGCAGCGCCATCCAGACCGCGTAGTCGGCCTCGCGCATCGGCCGGCCGGCGGCGCTCTCGAAGCGGCGCTGGAGCTGGGTCGCGCCCCAGGCCTCGTGCGCGGGATGCCAGATGACGGGTGTGAGCCCGACGGAGCCTGCGACCGGGCGGGGGTCCCATGTGTGGTAGGGGATGTAGGCGCCGAAGACCTCGCTCTCGTCGGCGACGACGACCACGTCGTGCTCGGGCGCGCGCTGGGTGAAGACGGGGACCTGCGCCTGGACCTGGACGAGGCCGCTGTCGGTGCGCCGCGCGCCGCCGGTGTCCTCGAAGACGCGGGTCTCGACGATCTGGGCGCCGAACTTCGCCGCCGAGGCGCGGTAGGCGTCGGCCAGGGCGGTATCCTCGGGGTGCGAGCCCTCGATCAGGAACCAACGCGGCCAGCGCTTCCAGACCAGGAACTGCGCCAGCGCATCGGTGAGCATCTGCCGGCTCGGCACCACATGCATCAGGTTCGCCCGGCAATCCGCGCCGCGCAGCGCCATGTCGGGCGCCTGCGCGTTCAGGATCAGCGCGCGATCTCCCGCGGCCTCGGCGAGCGCCAGCGTCGTCGGCGCATCCGCGAGCGTCACGACGAAGGTGGCGCCGCCGTCGATCAGCGTCTCGAGCGCCTCGACCGCCGCCTCCGGTGCCACGGAGACGGTCTCGAGCTTGAACTCCTGGCCGAGAAAGCCGCCCGTGGTGTTGTTGTCCGCGGTCGCGAGCAGTCCGCCGGCGAAGCCGAGATCCTCGGGCGGCAGGTCGAGCCGCGAGATCGGCAACGGGCGCTCGTGCTCGACCCGGAGCACCGCCGCCTCGACGGCGGCAGATTGTGCCACGGCGCCGCTCGCGGGCAGCGCAGCGACGGCGAGCGCGCAGATCAATCCTGACAGTCTCATCGCCCCTCCCGCCACCTCTTGTCGGCGATGCGCACCCCGCCGGTCAAGCCACCGCCCGACCCGAAGCATGCCGCGCCCGCCGCGGGTCCGCCCGTCCGACCTTGGTCGCAATTGCCAAGCCGCGGGCCCGGCCGCAGCGTCTGGCCATGCGCCTCGCCCTTCTCCTCGCCCCGATGCTGATCGCCACGTCCGCCGCAGCCGCGGAGGATCCGTGGCAGGGCGCGAGTGCCGCGTTCTTCGGCCTGGGCTTCATCGACACTTCGGCGGAGGGCGAGATCAACGGCGTGCGCGCCGACGAGACCGAGCGGCTGGCGCGCACCGAGGCGTATGTCGAGGGTGTGCTGCGCGACCACGGGCTCGAGCTCGTCGATCTCGCGCCAGTGGCGGAAGAGCTCGACCGCACGCTCAATCCCGCCGATTGCAACGATTGCGATCTCGCGATGGCGCGCGAGCTCGGGGCCCGGTACTCGATCGTGGCCGAGGTGCAGAAGGTGTCGAACCTGATCCTGTCGATGAACCTCTACTTCCGCGACGCCGAGACGGGGGAGCAGCTGCGCGGCCAGGCGGTCGACATCCGCGGCAACACCGACGACAGCTGGATGCGCGGCATGCGCTACATCCTCGAGCGCAACGTCTTCGCCGAGCCGGACTGACGCGGGCGGGGGCTCGCGGCTCACTGCGCCTCGGCGCGGAAGGGCGGGGCCCGCTCCAGCTCGAGGCCCGCGGCGCTCCAGCCGTCGGTGCCGGCGGGATACCAGGCTATGCGGGTGTAGCCGTGCTCCATCGCGCGTCTCGCGGCGTTCCAGGACATCCAGCAGTCGCTGCGGCAGAAGATCACGAGCGGCGCGTCGGTGTCGCCGCCCGTCGCCGCTTCGAGCCCGGCGAGGAAATAGGCAAGCGTGCCGGGGTCGAGCCCGTCGTAGCCGGTGTTGGGCAGCCACAGCGCTCCGGGGATCGACTCGCGCGGGGCGTCGCGCCAGAGCGTGCCCTCGGGCAGGTTGGCGGGTCTGGGTGGCGCCGGCATCACGTCGATGAAGGCCGCACGCCCCGACCACCAAAGCGCGCGGGCCGCCGCGGCGTCGAGCACCAGCGCGCCTTCGAGCGTGGCGGGCTCCGGCGCGCGGTAGGGCTCGCCGCGGTAGCCGGCGGGTTCCGGCACCAGGGCGGCGAGGGGCGCCGCGAGCAGGAGCAAGCCGAGCGCGAGGGCAACCGCCCTCACGGCCGCGCCTCGACAGCTTTCAGGCCTTTGCCCTGTTCGTCGAGCAGCGGCACGCCGCGGGCGCGCAGGATCGCGTCGATCTGCGGCTGGAGCTTGCGGATCAGGCCGTTGAGCTCGCGCTTCCAGGCGTCCTCGCCGTTCCGCACCCCCATTGTAATGCGGTAGAAGAGCCGCGGCGGCGCGGCTTCGCCGATCAGCGGCGTCACGGTGAGATCGGCCTCGCTCTCCTGCGCCAGTGGACCGCCGATCGGTCCCCACATCAGCGCCGCGCCGAGGCGGCCTGCGATCAGGTCCGCCAGCATGTCCTCGTTCGGCGCCTGGTGCCGCCGGTCGACCATCAGCTCGTAGCCCTGCGCCGTCGAGAGCAGGCCGTTGCGCGCCAGATGGCTCGCCGGCGGGGTGCCGGCGATCACGCCGATGCGCCGGCCCTTGAGCTTCGGATCGTCGAGGCTGGTCACGGAGGCGAGGTCGCTGTCGGCGCGGGTGATCAGAACATGCGTGGAGGTGTAATAGGCGTTGGTGTTGAGCACCAGGTCGTCGCCCTGGGCGTAGCCCACGATCACGTCGCAGCGGTCGGCGAGTAGGGTGCGTCGCACGAATCCCGGGCCCATTGGGAACCAAGTGTATTGAAGCTCGCGCCCCAGCGCTTCGGCGAAGAGCTCGGCGATCGCATTCTCGAAGCCGCTGCCGTCCTCGCTGCTCATCGGCACGTTCGCGGGGTCGGCGCAGACGCGGAAGGCCGTGCGCGAGACGAGGTCGCTCACCTGCGCCGCAACCGGGCCCGCCGCCAGTGCAAGGCCCAGCGCCAGCAGGCCGGCGGAGCGGTCAGCCCATGCAGGCATTTTCCGCCTCGGTGAAGGCGTCGGGCTTGTCGGCGCGCTCGGCCGGACGGCCGCGGGGAATCGCCTCGGCGCCGACCGCCTTCAGATAGACGTAGATGTCGTCGAGATAGCACATGACGTTCTTGTTGTCGCCGAAGCTCGGCATGACGCTGTTGCCGTTCTGCCGGCCGTTCACCACCACGTCGACGAAGTCGTAGTAATCCATGTTCAGCGCCGATTGCGCCAGCGCCGGCGCGTAGCTCGAGCCCTGTCCGTCGGGCCCGTGGCAGACGTGGCATTCCGAGTGGTAGCGGCGGAAGCCGGAGAAGGTGTACCAGTCCACCGTACCGTCCTCGGTCACGCTGAACGTCGGCACGTCCTCGGAGGTGAAGTATTTCCCTTCCTCGTCGGAGGCGGCATCGAGGTTTTCCTGCTGTGCCAGGGCCGGCGCCAGGGCGGCGAGCGCCAGCGCGACTGCGGCGAGCGGAATTGTGACGTTCATTCGGGGTCTCCCGGACACAAGGGACTTGAGAGGGCGGCAGCGCTATGGGCGGGACACCGGAAGTGTCCCGCCCCCGTTCGGCGGTCAAGGGCTTCCGTGGCTCAGTCGGGAACCGCGAAGACCGTGAGCTGGCCGCCGAGCGTGGTATAGTCCGACAGCGCGGCATAGCCGCCCACCGCGCCCAGCCCGTCGGTCGGGTTGGTGAGCCCGGCCGCGAGCCCGATCCCGGCCCAGCCGCCGACGCCTGATAGCACCGCGACGTACTGCTTATCGTCGTGCTCGTAGGTCGTGACGTTGCCGATGATCCCCGACGGGGTCTTGAAGCTATAGAGCTCCTCGCCGGTCTCGGCGTCCACCGCCTTCAGGTAGCCCTCGAGCGTGCCGTAGAACACGACGTCGCCCGCGGTCGCCAGCGCCCCGGACCAGACCGAGAACTGCTCGGGCAGCGACCAGACGATCTCGCCCTTCGTCGCATCCCAGGCGATGAAGTTGCCGAGGCCCCCGTGGCTGTTCTCGGGCGGATACATCGACAGCGTCGCCCCGACATAGGGCTGTCCGGCGGTGTAGCTCACCCGGAACGGCTCGTAGTCCATGCAGACGTGGTTCGTGGGCACGTAGAACAGGTTGGTCTTGGGGCTGAAGGCCGCCGGCTGCTGGTCCTTGGAGCCGAGCGCCGCCGGGCAGATGCCGGTGGTGTTCACGTCCTCGCCCTGCTCGCGGGTCGAGTAATCCGCGACCACCTGCGGTCGGCCGTACTGATCGCTCTCTGGGTCCATGACCACTTCGGTCGCCCAGTTCACCGCCGGGTCGTATTTCTCCGCCACCAGGAGCTCGCCGGTCTCGCGGTCGAGCGTGTAGGCAAAGCCGTTGCGGTCGAAATGCACCAGCGTCTTGCGGGTCTCGCCGTCCATCTCGAGATCGGCGAGGATCATCTCGTTGACGCCGTCGTAGTCCCACTCGTCGTGCGGGGTCATCTGGTAGGCCCATTTCGCGATGCCGGTATCGGCGTCGCGCGCGAAGATGGTCATCGACCACTTGTTGTCGCCCGGACGCTGGCTCGGGTTCCAGGTCGAGGGATTGCCGGTGCCGTAGTAGATCAGGTTCAGCTCCGGGTCATAGGCATACCAGCCCCAGGTGGTGCCGCCGCCGATTTTCCACTGGTCGCCTTCCCAGCTCTCGAGCGAAGAATTCTCGCCGATCGGCTCGCCGAGGACCATCGTGTTCTCGGGATCGACCATCAGCTCCTCGTCGGGGCCGGTGGAATAGGCGCGCCAGAGCTGCTCGCCCGTCTCCATGTCGTAGGCGGTCAGATGGCCGCGCACGCCGTATTCGCCGCCGGAGATGCCGACGAT
>JBBQRM010000093.1:0-8901 GCA_038214855.1 Rhodobacterales bacterium
GGTCGAGCCAACGGGTCTCTGGGTGCCGCCCGCGCGCGCGCCGGCGAGCGTCGAGGAATACCTGCGCGAGATCGGCATCTCCCGCTCGATCGCGCGCAGCTCGTTCGAGGACATGACGATGGAGAGCCGGCGCTATCGCAACGGATCGCAATACAGCGATTACGTCATCAACGTCGCCTATCGCTGAGGACAGCGCGCGGGGGCAGGGGCTGACTTAGCTTCCAAGCGCTCCGATCGAGCCGGAGCGACCGAAGTTGCGCCGGGCCGGATCGAGGCTGCGACGGGCCAAAATCCTTTCCATGTGGTTAATGGCAGTGGAATTGTCAAGCTAACTCAAATACTTGCCGATCTGCTCAAGCTTGAGCAGGCATCGCGGCAGGGCCCGTCAGGCCTCCATCGCCTCCAGCTCGTCGATCATCGAGGCGATCAGCCCCAGCCCCTTGTCCCAGAACGACGGGTCCGAGGCGTCGAGCCCGAAGGGCTTGAGCAGCTCCTTGTGATGCTTCGCCCCGCCGGCCCGCAGCATCTCGAAATACCGCTCCTGAAACCCCGGCTCCCCTTCCGCATAGACCGCATAGAGCGCGTTCACCAGCCCGTCCCCGAAGGCATAGGCATAGACATAGAACGGCGAGTGGATGAAATGCGGGATATAGGCCCAGAAGGTCTCGTAGCCGTCCATGAACTCGAACACCGGCCCCAGGCTCTCGGCCTGCACCGACATCCACAGCGCGTTGATCGCGTCCGGCGTCAGCTCCCCCTCCCGCCGCGCCGCGTGCAGCTTCACCTCGAAGTCGTAGAAGGCGATCTGCCGGACCACGGTGTTGATCATGTCCTCGACCTTGCCGGCCAGCAGGCGTTTGCGCGTGGCCTGGTCGGGGGCGGCGTCGAGCAGCCGGCGGAAGGTCAGCATCTCGCCGAAGACGCTCGCCGTCTCCGCCAGCGTCAGCGGCGTCGCCGACAGAAGCTCCCCCTGCTCGGCGGCCAGCACCTGATGTACACCGTGCCCGAGCTCGTGGGCGAGCGTCATCACGTCCCGGCTCTTGCCCAGATAGTTCAGCAGCACATACGGATGCACCTCCGCGACCGTGGGATGCGCAAAGGCCCCCGGCGCCTTGCCGGGCTTCACGCCTGCGTCGATCCAGCCGCGCTCGAAGAACGGCTGCGCGATCTCCGCCATCCGCGGATCGAACCCGGCATAGGCGTCGAGCACCATCCCCCGCGCCTCGTCCCAGCCGATCTTGCGGTCGTCGTCGCGCGGCAGCGGCGCGTTGCGGTCCCAGACCTGCAGCTTGTCCAGCCCCAGCCAGCGCGCCTTCAGCGCAGAATAGCGATGCGAGAGCTTCGGATAGGCCGCGACCACCGCGTCGCGCAAAGCCTCTACCACCTCGGGCTCGACGTGATTGGCGAGGTGGCGCGACATCTGCGGGGTGGGCAGCTTGCGCCAGCGCTCCTCGATCTCCTTTTCCTTGGTGAGCGTGTTGGTGATCCGCGCGAACAGCGGTAGCCGGGCCTGGAACACTGCCGCCAGCGCCTCTGCCGCCGCCCGCCGCTTCGCGCGGTCGGGGTCGGTCATCAGATTCAGCGTCGCCTCGAGCCCGAGGGTTTCGCCGTCCACCTCGAACTCGAGCCCCGCCATCGTCTCGTCGAAGAGCCGGTTCCACGCGGCCGCACCCACCACCGACTGGTCGTGCAGGAACTTTTCCAGCTCGTCCGAGAGCTGATAGGGCTTCATGGCCCGCAGCCGCTCGAGCACCGGCGCATAGCGGGCGAGGTCCGCGTTCTCCGCCAGCGCCGCATCGAGCCGCGCATCCTCCACACGGTTGATCTCGAGGGCGAAGAACACCAGCGGCGTCGAGAGGTCGGTGAGCGTCGTCTGCATGTCCGACAGGAACTTCGCCCGCCCGGCATCGAGCGTGTTCTGATAATAGCGCAGGCCGGCATAGCTCATGATCCGGCCCGACACCGCCTGGATACGCTCGTAACGCTCGATCGCCCGCAACAGCCCGGCCGCGTCGAGCCCCGCGAGCTTGCCCTCGTAATCCTCCGCGAAGACCCGGCACTCGCCGCGCAGCCAGTCAAGGTCACGGGCGATCTCGGGCGCATCGGGCGCGGCGTAGAGATCAATCAGATCCCATTCGGGCAGCGTGCCGAGCGGCTCCATGGCACTCGGGTCGGACAGGGGGCGGGTCATGGACATGGCGGCTCCTTCGGGCTCGCGGAGAGGTAAGCCCTCCACGGCCGCTTGTCGAGGCGGCCTCCTCAGACGACGCGCGAGGGCAGGGGCCTCCCGTCGAAATGCGCCTCGAGGTTATCGACCGCCAGCATCCCCATAGCCGTCCGTGTTTCCAGCGTGGCGCTGCCGATATGCGGCAGCAGCGTCACCGACGGGATTGCGAGCAGCCCCTCCGGCACCCGCGGCTCCTCGGCATAGACGTCGAGCCCGGCACCGGCGATGCGGCCCGACCGCAGCGCCTCCACCAGCGCCGGCTCGTCGATCACGTCGCCGCGGGCGGTGTTGACCAGAAAGGCGGTCGGCTTCATCAGCGCCAGCCGCTCCGCCGAGATCAGCGCTCGGTTCGCCTCGCCGCCCGGCACGTGCAGCGACACCACGTCCGCGGCCTCCATCACCGCCTCGATAGAGGGCTTCGCCTCGGCGGGGAAGTCGAGGCCCTGCACGGGCGAGCGGCTGAAATAGACCACCTCCATGCCGAAGGCGCGTGCACGCCGCGCGGTCGCCTGTCCGATCCTTCCCATGCCGACGATACCGAGCGTCTTGCCCGAAAGCCCCATCCCCAGCCAGCCGGTCGGCCGGAACCCCTCCCAGCCACCGCGGCGCAGGATCGCCTCGGTCTCGCTCATCCGCCGCGTGCTCGCGAGGATCAGTGCCATCGCGAGATCCGCGGTCGCGTCCGTCAGCACACCGGGGGTGTTGCTCACCGCCACCCCGTGCCGGCGCGCCGCTTCGACGTCGATGTTGTTCACTCCAACCCCGAAGTTCGCGACGATCCCGGCCCTGCGCCCCTCGGCGCCGAGCGCGGCCTCGTTCACGCTGTCGTTGACCGTCACCAGCACCCCGTCCGCCTCGCGCATGGCCCGGATCAGTCGCTCGGGCGGGAACGGCACGTCCTCGGGGTTCAGCGCCACGGCGAAGCGAGCCTTCAGCCGCGCCTCCACAGATTCCGGCAGCTTTGCGGTTACGACGATGCGGGCGGGGTCGGTCATGGCGTCTCCTTCAATGCAGGCGCTGGCCCGGCGCCACCTCGATGTCGGGCACCGCGAGGATCACGGCGCCCTCCGCGTCCGCGAGCCCCAATACCAGCACCTCCGAGACGAAGGGCCCTATCTGGCGCGGCGGGAAGTTCACCACCGCGAGAACCATGCGGCCGACCAGCGCCTCGGGCGCGTAGTGCCGGGTGATCTGCGCGGAGGAGCGGCGGGTGCCGATCTCGGGTCCGAAGTCGATCCAGAGCTTGAGCGCCGGCTTGCGCGCTTCGGGGAAAGCCTCGGCGCGGGCGACGCGGCCGGCGCGGATATCGACCTTGAGGAAATCCTCGAACGCAACTTCGGCCATGTCGCCCCCTGCTTCGCGCACAACAAAAAACCGCCTGCCCGGCGAGGGCAAGCGGTTTTCGCGAACTCGAACGGGTCGCGGCCGGATCAGGTGCGGGTGAGCTTCGCCGCCATCTCGCGCAGCTCGACCATGCTCTCCTGGATGCGTGCCGAGACGATCTCATAGGCGTCGGCATTGGCCTTCTGCGCGCCTTCGGCCAGCGCCTGCATGTTGGCGATCGCCTTTTCGAAGGCGGCCTTGGCGACCTCGGCCCGAGCGCGTGCGCTGTCGGCGTCGAGCTTGGCCGGTTCGAAGTCCTTCAGCTGCTTCGAAGCTTCGGTCATCGTCTCCTCGAAGATCGCGACCTGCTTCTTGAACAGGTCCTGGTAACCAGCGGCGGCGGCGCGATTGGCCTCGACCAAAGCTTCCATGTTCTTCGACTGCGCGGCCATCAGCGCCTCGGTGTTGAACTCCGGCATCTTCATCGCGCCGAAGTACTTGGTGAAATCGTACTGCTTGAAGAAGTCGGTCATCTTCTCCGGATCGAAAGCGAAGGTTTTGGGGTCGTACATCGGGGCGCTCCTCAATTTTTTCTGCGGTGTGACAGGAGAGATATAGTGCAGTGCAGCATAAAAGTCAAGTCAGATGGTGCAGTGCAGCAACTTCTGTCAGCCGCCGAGCTCACGGCTTCGCGCGGCGGCTGCCGCGACCGCACGCCGCAGGAGCGGCAGAAGGCCCGCCTCCTCGCCCATCAGCACCTCGAGCGCGGCTTCGGTGGTGCCACCGGGGCTGGTCACATTGATGCGCAGCTGGTCGGGGCTTTCGTCCGCCGTCTCGGCGAGGGCGCCGGCGCCGCCGACGGGAGCGCGGGCCAGCGCCATCGCCAGCGGCTCGGGCAGACCCTCGGCCCGTCCCGCCGCCGCCAGCGCTTCGATGAGCAGGAATACATAAGCCGGCCCCGAACCCGAGACCGCGGTTACCGCATCCATCTGCGCCTCGGTCTCCAGTCGCACCGTCTGGCCGACCGCGCGCATCAGCGCCTCGGCCAGACCCAGGGCCGACGCATCGGCTCGCACGTTGCCGATCAGCGCAGTGATGCCGCGCCCGACCGCCGCGGGCGTGTTCGGCATTGCCCGTACGATGGGGGTGCGTGCGCCCAGCACCTCCTCGAAGGTTCGGATCGACGTGCCCGCGGCGATGGAGACGAACAACGTGGCGCCGTTGCCGAGCGGCGCCAGCCGCGGTAGTGCCTCGCTCATCATCTGCGGCTTGACCGCGATGACACAGACCGCCGGATCGCCCGGAGGTGCCTCGCCCAGCCGCAGGCCGGAAGTCGCCAGCTCCCTCAGCCGCGGCGAGGCTGCGGGATCGATGACGGTGAAGGTCGAAGGCGGCAGGCCGCGGCCGAGCCAGCCTTCAAGCAAGGCTCCGCCCATCTTGCCGCAGCCAAGCAGCACCAGGCCGCGGCGGGTGACGTCGTCGAGCTCCATTATACCCCCGAACCCTGCGCGGGCGAACTTCGCTCAGGCCCGGCCGTAGGCCTCTGCCATGGCGATGCCGAGCGCCTTTTCCGGAGTCTCGCCGCCCCAAGCCACGAGCTGGAAGGCCGGATAGAACCGTTCGGCGGCGGCAACGGCGGTGCGCACCATGTCGCTCACCTGCGCCGCGGATGCCTGAGCCCCGCCGGCGAGGTTCAGGCTGTAGCGGTAGACCATCAGCTTCTGATCCGGCCATAGCACGAAGGCGCCGGTCCAGCAGCGATCGTTGGCCAGAGCCATCGCCTGCGCGATCGCGCTGCGTCGCCGGGCGGGCGGTGCGAGGTCGAAGGCGCAGACGAGCCGCAGCGCCTCGTCATGCGCCGACCAGGCGAGGGTCACGGAATAGGTGCGCCAGACACCCTGGATCGCCATCGCGATCTGATCGTCGGCGATGCGGTCGAAGTCCCAGGACCGCTCCTCCGCCAGCGTCTCGACGATGTCGATCGGGTGAAGCTCCTCGCAGTCGAAATCGCGCTCGATAATGCCCATGCCCGTGCCTCTCATGCTGGCCGCCGGCGGGTCGAACCCCCGCACGGGGGCTGTGAGGTTAACCATAGATAACCAGCCACAGCCAATTATCTACAAGATATGGTGGTTCAACCCTCGACCCCTGTAAAGGACCAATTTGTGAAACTTCCTTCACAAATCGCGAAGGGTTAATGCCGCTCGGCGTCTCAGGCCGCGCTGCCCTCGGAGGTGCTGTCGCCGCTGCGCAGCTCGGAGAGCGCGGCGTCGAGATCGGCACGCAGGGTCGCGTTCTCCTCGCGGGCCTTCTGTGCCATCGCGCGCACCGCGTCGAATTCCTCGCGGGTCACCAGATTGCGGTCGGCGAGCCAGCGGTCCATCAGCCCCTTCATCGCCGTCTCGGCCTCGGTACGCGCGCCCTGAGCCACGCCCATGGCGTTGGTCATCAGCTGCGAGATGTCGTCGAAAATGCGGTTGCGGGTCTGCATCGGAGCCTCCTTCGCGTCTATCTCGAATATGGCGGCGTGTCGGAGGAATTCCAAGCCCGCCCGGCCGCGGCTTGACAAGCTTGTGCCGCGCCCCGATTCAGGGGCACGAAAGTTCGGAGCCGCAATGCCCGCCTACATCGACTTTCCCGACATCGATCCGGTGCTGGTGTCGCTCGAGCTGGGCGGGATCACGCTGGCGCTGCGCTGGTATGCGCTGGCCTATATCGCGGGGCTCGTGCTCGGTTGGCTCTACGTCGCCTGGCTGGTCGCGCGGCCGCGGCTCTGGGGCGGGACGGCACCGATGGCGGCGCGGCAGGCGGAGGACCTGCTCACCTGGATGATCCTGGGCGTGATCCTCGGCGGGCGGCTGGGGTTCGTGCTGTTCTATCAGCCGGGATATTATGCCGAGCATCCCGCCGAGATCCTCGCGGTCTGGCAGGGCGGCATGTCGTTTCACGGCGGGATGCTCGGGGTGCTGACCGCAGGTGCGGCCTTCTCGCTCAGGAACGGTCTCGACATGATCCGGGTGGGCGACGCGGTGGCGGCGGCGACGCCGATCGGGCTCTTCTTCGGGCGGCTCGCCAACTTCGTCAACGCCGAGCTGTGGGGGCGGCCGACGACGGTACCTTGGGGCGTGGTCTTTCCCGGCGAGGCGGCGTGGACCTGTCCCGCCGGCTGGACCGGCCCCTGCGCGCGGCATCCCTCGCAGCTCTACGAGGCGGGGCTCGAGGGGCTGGTGCTGTTCGCGGTGCTCGCCGTCGCGATCCGGCGGGGGGCGCTCGGGCGGCGGGGGCTGGTCGGGGGGATGTTCCTCGCGGGCTACGCCCTGGCGCGGAGCTTCGTCGAGGGGTTCCGGCAGGCGGACGCGCAGTTCGTGACGCCGGGCAATCCGCATGGCCACGTGGTCGGCCTGGGCGAGTGGGGGCTGACGATGGGCCAGGTCCTGTCCCTGCCGATGCTGGTCGTGGGGCTGGGGTTGATCGCCGCGGCGCTCGCGCGGCCGGGGCGGCGGGCAGTGTGAAACTGAGGGTCTTTCACTGTGAAAGAGTGATTCGGCCATTGGAAACGTTGTATAAAATATCGCATTTTCATGTTTCGTTAGGATTTGCCGCGGGCGAGGCATGAGCCCGCTCGAGGCTCTGATCCGCGCCCGGATCGAGGCCCGAGGCCCGATGCGCATCGCCGATTACATGGCACTGTGCCTCGGGCATCCTCGCTACGGCTAGTATGCCACCCGCGACCCGCTGGGGGTGGAGGGCGACTTCGTCACCGCGCCCGAGGTGAGCCAGATGTTCGGCGAGCTCGTCGGCGCCTGGGCGGCGCAGGTCTGGAGCGACCAGGGGCATCCCACGCCCTTCGTGCTGACCGAGCTCGGCCCGGGCCGCGGCACCCTGATGCGCGATGCGCTGAGGGCGGGCCGTGCGATGGCGGGCTTCGTCGAGGCAGCGCAGCTGTGGCTGGTCGAGACGAGCCCGGTGCTGCGGGCGCGCCAGGAAGAGACGCTGGCGGCCTACGCTCCGCACTGGGGCAGCACGGTGGCGGAGCTGCCCGAGGCGCCGGTGATCGCAATCGCCAACGAGTTCTTCGATGCGCTGCCGGTGCGGCAGTTCCGGCGCACCGACCTCGGCTGGCAGGAGCGGCTCGTGACCTGTGTAAACGGGGGCCTGAGCTTCGCCTTCGGTCCGCCCCTGGCCGATGACGATCTGGAGGCGCGCTTCCCGCACCTGCCGGACGGGGTGACGGTCGAGGTCTGCGCGGCGGGCGAGGCGGTCGCGGCGGCACTGGGCGCGCGTATCGCCCGGGACGGGGGGGCCGCGCTGATCGTCGATTACGGCGCCTGGGACGGGACCGGCGACACGCTCCAGGCGCTGCGGGCGCAGGCGCCGGCCGACCCGCTGGCGGCACAAGGCGAGGCCGACCTGACCGTGCATGTCCGCTTCCGGGCGCTGGCCGAGGCCGCGGGCGCGGGCGTGCGCGCCTCGGGCCCGGTGCCGCAGGGGGTTTTTCTCGAGCGGCTCGGCATCACCGCGCGCGCCCGCGCGCTCGCCCGCGGCCGGCCGGAGGCGGTGGGCGCGAGGATCGCCGCGCAACATCGCCGCTTGACCCACCCGGAGGAAATGGGCGACCTGTTCAAGGTCGCGGCGCTCAGCCCGTGGGCGGCACCGCCACCGCCCGGGATCGATTCATGACACTCGAGATCGTCACCTCCGACCTGCTCGCGGGCGTCCGGCACGGGTTCTTCACCCGCAGGGGCGGGGCGACCTCGGGGATCTACGCGGGCCTCAACTGCGGGCCGGGCTCGGCGGACCAGCGCGAGGCGGTGGCGATGAACCGGGCCCGCGCCGCCGAGACGATGGGCGTGCCTGCGCATCGCCTGCTCTCGGCGCGGCAGGTCCATTCCGCGGAAGTCGTGACGGTCGGACCCGAGGGCTGGGACGAGCGGCCGACTGCCGACGCGATGGCGACCGCGACGCCGGGGATGGCGCTCGGGGTGCTGACGGCGGATTGCGCGCCGGTGCTCCTCGCCGACCCGCGGGCCCGCGTGATCGGCGCGGCGCATGCCGGCTGGCAGGGCGCGCTCGCGGGCGTGCTCGAGGCGACGGTCGCGGCGATGGAGCGGCTCGGGGCGCGCGCCGAGCGGATGCGCGCGGCGATCGGACCGACGATCAGCCAGCGCAGATACGAGGTCGGACCGGAGTTCATGGAGCGGTTTCTCGGCGAGGACACGGAGAACGACCGGTTCTTCGCGGGCGGGTCCGGGGACCGGCTGCATTTCGATCTCGCCGCCTTCGCGCTCCATCGGCTGCGCGCGGCGGGCGTGGCGGCGGAATGGACCGGGCACTGCACCTATACCGACGCG